>CAJJYO010000100.1 GCA_905197385.1 uncultured Collinsella sp. | reverse complement strand
GGTCGCGCCCTTGAAGTTGAACGTCAGATTGTCCAAATGCGGCCCGCGCAGCGTCGAGCAGTTACGGCGTTTGGTAAAACGCCGTAACTAACGTGCTCCGTACTGCTCGTAGTAGGCGTCGATGGCGGTCTTGAGTTCGTCATCGATGACGACCTTGCCATCGATCTCGTGGTTGTAGAGGGTCTCGACGACCTCAGCCATGGAAACAATGCTCGCGACGGGGAAACCGTACTTGGCCTCAATCTCCTTCTGCGCGGTGGTCACGCCGCCCTTGCCGACCTCCATGCGATTGAGGGACACGATCAGGCCCTTGATTTCGACGTCGGCAGCCGCCTTGACCTTGGGATAGGTCTCGTCGATGGACTTGCCGCTGGTGGTAACGTCCTCGACCATGACCACACGGTCGCCGTCCTTGGGCTCATAACCCAGCAGGTTGCCCTTATCGGCACCGTGATCCTTGGCCTCCTTGCGGTCGCAGCAGTACTTGACCTCCTTGCCGTACAGCTCGTGGTAGGCAATTGCGGTCACGACGGCCAGCGGAATACCCTTGTAGGCCGGTCCAAACAGCACATCAAAGTCGTCGCCAAAGTTATCGTGGATGGCCTGGGCGTAATACTCGCCCAGCTTCTTGAGCTGATAGCCCGTCACGTAAGCGCCGGCGTTCATAAAGAACGGGGACTGACGGCCGCTCTTGAGCGTAAAGCTGCCGAACTTAAGGACGTCGGACTCGACCATAAACTTGATGAACTCTTGCTTGTAAGCCTCCATGCGGGCTCCTCTCGTAATCGCGTACGTGCCTTCCAGTTTAGCGCAGGCGAAGCGTAGATGCGGGCGCGCTTTGGGGCCACGGCATTCTGTAAAGGCTTTGTCAGGGGGAATGGTTTTCCGAACAATGGGGTTGACATGTCAAACCCCCTCATCAAGAATACGGACGGATTAAAAAGGGGTACGAGATACCCAAAGTGCGCTGCGCTCAGCCTTTAGGAGGTGTGCCATGGAAGGCAGTCCTAGTCGAAAAACCTGCATGTCGCCCTCGGCACGCCGCGAGGACTCCGCACACGCATAAACGCCACCGGCAGATCGCCAAAACCACCGCAAAGGCGCGCTGCACCCTTTGTGGGCTCAAGAGCTTGACGTGAGCGACATCTAGGTTTTTTGAAGCAAATACGACACGTACGCTAACTCCCCTCAACAAGGAGGACCCTATGCTGATGCTCAAAACCGTCACGGTACTCGAAGCCATCTCCAAGCGCCGCCGCACGGCGCGCCCTGCCGCTCATACCGGCCTGTCCAAGAACACCATATTCGCCGCCACCCATAGTGCCGAGGACGCCCTCGTACTGCTTGACGCCACGGCAAACGGCCTCACCGTCGAGCAGGCAACTGAGCGCCTGAACGCCGTCGGCCCCAACACCATCGAGGCAACGACCAAAACGCTCGCCCGCCGCATCGCCGACGCGTTCATCGATCCCTTCGCCGGCATCCTCGCCGCGCTCGCACTGGTCTCGCTCTACATCGACGTGCTCGCCGTGCCCGAACCGCAGCGCGACCCCTCCACGGTCATCGTCATCGGCACCATGCTGCTGGTATCGGGCGGCATGAAGTTTATCCAGGAAGCCCGCAGCGGCAATGCGGCAGAGGCCCTCAAGGACCTGGTCTCCAACACTTGCACCGCCCTGCGCGACGGCGGGCGCATCGAGATCCCCTTCGACGAACTCGTCCCCGGCGATGTAATCCGCCTCTCTGCCGGCGATATGGTGCCGGCAGATGCCCGCATCATCACCGCGCGCGACCTGTTTGTGATCGAGTCCGCACTCACCGGCGAGAGCGAGGCCGTCGAGAAGACCACCGCCGTCACCGTCGTCGAGGGCGCCGACGGCTCCGCACTGCCACTCTCTGCCTGCAAGAACATCGTCTTTACCGGCACCTCCGTGCAAAACGGCGCCGCCATGGCGCTTGTCGTTGCCACCGGCTCGGACACCTACCTGGGCGGCATCGCCAAGATGCTCAACGGGCGCGGCGAAAAAAGCGCGTTTGACCGCGGCGTCTCGAGCGTCTCCATGCTGCTGGTGCGCCTGATGCTCGTTATGGCGCCGGCCGTCTTTGCCATCAACGCCGCCACCAAGGGCAACGTCATCGACGCGCTGCTGTTCGCCACGAGCGTGGCCGTGGGCATCACGCCGCAGATGCTTCCCGTCATCGTGACCACGAGCCTGTCGCAGGGCGCCAAGGACCTCGCCCGTCGCCAGGTTATCGTCAGGGAGCTGCCGGCGATTCAAAACCTCGGAGCGATGGACGTCCTGTGCTGCGACAAGACCGGCACCCTCACCGAAGACCGCATCGTGCTCGAGCGCTACCTCAACACCGATGGCAACGAGGACGCGCGCGTGCTGCGCCATGCGTTTTTGAACAGCTTCTTCCAGACCGGCCTCAAAAATCTTATCGACCTGGCCGTAATCGACCGTGCCGATGTGACACCCTCGACCGTCGCACCCGATTCCATGCTGGGCCAGAGCCTGCGCGACCGCTACACCAAGGTCGACGAGGTTCCCTTCGATTTCTCGCGCCGTCGCCTGAGCGTAGTTGTCGCCGACGCCCAAGGCAAAACCCAGATGGTTACCAAGGGCGCCGCCGAGGAAATGCTCGAGATCTGCTCCTTTGTCGAGATCGATGGCATCGCTCAGCCGCTCACCGACGAGAAGCTCGCCCAGATTCGCAAGCAGATCGCCGGACTTAACGCCGAGGGCCTACGCGTAATTGCCGTGGCGCAGAAGACCAATCCGCGCTGCGTGGGCGAGTTTGGCATCGCCGACGAGTGCGACATGGTGCTGATGGGCTTTTTGGCCTTCCTCGATCCGCCCAAAGCAAGTGCCGCGGGCGCCGTCGCCACCCTCGAGGCCAAGGGCGTGGCGGTCAAGGTCCTAACCGGCGACAACGACCGCGTCGCCGCCACCGTCTGCGAGCAGATTGGTATCGATGCGAGCAACGTCTTGCTCGGCTCCGAGATCGATGCGCTCGATGACGCCGAACTTGCCAAGCGCGCCGAGAAAACCCACCTCTTCGCCAAGCTCTCGCCGCTGCAGAAGGCGCGCCTGGTACGTGTCATGCGCGAGATGCTCGGCCACACCGTGGGCTTTATGGGCGACGGCATCAACGACGCCGCCGCCATGCGTGCGAGCGATTGCGGCATCTCGGTCGATTCGGCCGTCGACATTGCCAAGGAATCCGCCGATATCATCTTGCTTCAGAAGGACCTGGGCGTGCTCGAGCGCGGCATCATCGAAGGCCGCCGCACTTACGGCAACCTGCTCAAGTACCTCAAGACCACGGTGAGCTCCAACTTTGGCAATGTGCTGTCCGTGACCGTCGCGAGCCTGTTCTTGCCGTTTTTGCCCATGAGCGCCCTGCAGCTGGTACTGCTGTCGCTGGTCTACGAGATCGTGTGCATCGCACTGCCGTGGGACACCGTCGATGACGCCTGGACTGCCCGCCCGCGTGCCTGGGACGCCGCATCCATCAAGGGCTTTATGCTCGAGCTGGGCCCCGTGAGCTCGCTGTTTGACATCGTGACCTTCGCCGCGCTCTTCTTTGTCGTGTGCCCCGCCGCCGTGGACGCAAGCTGGTCCGAGCTTGCCGCCGCGGGCGACGTCGCGGGTATGGCGACCTTTGCTGCGCTCTTCCAGAGCGGCTGGTTTGTCGAGTCCATGTGGTCGCAGACACTCGTGGTCCACATGTTGCGCTCCCCGCATCTGCCGAGCCCGCGCGACCACGCCGCGCCCGCATTGTGCGTTCTTACCGTGCTGGGCCTGGCGCTCGTCACCTGGCTGCCGGCAAGCCCCATCGCCGATGTGCTCGGCCTCATGCCGCTGCCCACGAGCTTTTTTGGGCTGCTCATTGGCATCGTTATCGCCTATATCGCGCTCACCCAGCTGGCAAAGTGCCGCTACATTGCCCGCCACGGCGAGCTGCTGTAGCAAGTAGACGGAAAACACCCTGCCAGCTGCCGTTGCCACTACCACAGCTGCCAACGCCGCTGCCGCTGCCTCTGCCGCCGCCGCAGTCTATCCCCCCAGCAGTTGCGGTGAAATAGTTCCTGTTTAAAGCCCCGTGACTTTAATTTAGGGACTATTCCACCGCAACTTATTGGGAGGTTAGCTAGTCCTTGGGTGTCCAGGACCAGAAGAAGTTGATAAGGGCCACACGCGAGGCGGTACCGGCCTTTTTGTTGATCGAGGAAATGTGGCGATAGAGCGTGGAGCGCGAAAGAAAGAACGTTGTGGCGATGTCCTGAACGCTCTGGTCCGAAACGACCAAGACCTCAAGAATATCGCGCTCGCGCTCTGTAAGCCCAAAGGTGGCGACGAAGGCATCAAGGCGTTCATCGGACGTGAGCTCCGCTGCCTCCACGGGCTCGGGGTCGGAGCATGTGGGCGCAAGATCCCCACCAAGATCGTCGGTGGCAAGCGGCAGTCCGTCCCGCATCGCGGCATCATCGGCCCGTTGCCCCAACTGCCCCAGCAGCGTAATCGCAATGCCCACAAACATCACGAGCGCCGCACCGACCGCAGCCAGCACATTTTGACTCGAGATAATCGCCACTGCCGGCGCCGTCACGAACATCGAGCACACGTTGTTGACGACGCGACCCATGCACGGCCAAAAATATGACCAGCGCGCATAGAGCGAGACGGCGGCATATTTTGTGGTAAAGAACACCACGAAAAGCCCAAGCCCAGATAAAAGATGATCGTGGCAGCAAGCTCGTTGCCGCCATTGCCATCGACGATGAGCACAAAGAACGAAAACGTGGACAGTATGGCGGCACATGTCATGCCGATATTCATATACGAGCGGCCGTGCAGGTCAAATAGTGCGCCAGCGACCAACGAGCTCACGACAAGCAGCAGGCGCGGCCAATCGCCCAAATCGACGGCTCCGACAGCATGCAGGGTCGTGAAGCCCGCGTTGAGAGCGGCGAATACGCTGGAAAGATACGCCGTCGCCACGGTCAGGCGAACTACGGCGCGACGGAATGCCGCCTTTGCCTCGGGATCGTCATGCCACTTGGCGCCATATTCCAGAGCATCTACCGAAAGCTCGGCAGCACTGGGTTCAAAGTTGGGATCGGACTCGTCGCGCAGCTTGGCGCGTCGGGCACCGTGGAGCAACGCCACCTGCGCGATCGCACAGACGACCAGAACAGCCTGCTGAGGAATGCCGACAGGCACCACCATGTGGTTGAGAACCTGCACCAGAACGCCCATGGCGTAAGAAAGTGCGGCGGCGCGCGCCAAGCAGGGCGTTCGCGCAAAGCGCCTCGCAAAATTTGCATGAGCAGTCGATCCGCAGTAGCCCAGCGCGCAGCACGCCACCAAACCGCCGGTAATTACCACCTCAACCTGAACCGCCATAATCAACAGCAGCAATGCCGCCACCAGCAAAACGCCCGTGACGTCACTCGTTGCGTCGATGGCATGGGAACGGTGATAATACAGAATGGGACGCACAAAAAAGCCAATCACGCTCGCGCCGATGACAAGGCTCTCATAAATAACGACCTCGTTTGGAGACACGAACTCGGCCATGCGCACATCAAAAAGATACTCGCACGCCAAAAACGTGAAGAAGAACAGCGCCAGGCATATAATCTCCCGAATGCCCCGACGCAAATATGAGGTTGTGTCTCCCATGCCCCTCATGGTTAACCCCCAGCCGCTCAATTGTCTGGAAATCTATTTTAATAAAGAACCAGTCTCAATATCGAAGCCAGGCTCGAAATGCTGCCAATTCGACCCCAGCCGTCCACATCACGCCGCGATTTTGAGCCGCATGGACCAGAAGGGACGCGCGCGATCTCTAGCTCGGCCAGGAGTGTCTCCAACTACCACTCATTTAAGTACGTCCCCAATGAGTGGCCGAAGAGTGTCCCCCGCGACTAGTCGTTTAAGAACGTCCATTACAGTCGAAATTGTCAGCCCGGGACCATCTCGGGCTACGATTGAGGCGCGCCCAGAACGGGCCGCCGACCGGGCGCCCGCGCACGGCCGAACGTCCCTGCCCCGAGAGGGCCCGTTGGGTGCTGCCGGCGCGGGGCGCGCCGCCCCCGACGGCTGATAGGAA
>CAJJYO010000099.1 GCA_905197385.1 uncultured Collinsella sp. | reverse complement strand
CTCAGCCGCCACCACAAAGACCGCAGGGACGGGAGCGGCTATACTACTCTCAGTAGTTAAGGGTCGCGGATCCGCCGCGTCACCGCTCTCAACAGGAGGTCTTTGTTTATGGCAGATCAAAAGCCGGTTGTCGGGATCATCATGGGTTCCAAGTCCGATCTGGGCGTTATGGAAGGCTGCACCGCCGAGCTCGAGGCGCTGGGCGTGCCCTATGAGCTCGTCATTGCGAGCGCACACCGCACGCCGGCGAAGGTCCACGAGTGGGCTTCGACTGCTGCCGATCGCGGTATCAAAGTGATTATCGCCGCCGCCGGCAAGGCCGCTCACCTGGGTGGTGTCGTGGCTGCCTTTACGCCGCTGCCGGTCATCGGCGTGCCTATGAAGACGAGTGACCTGGGCGGTATGGATTCGCTGCTGTCGATGGTGCAGATGCCTTCGGGCGTGCCCGTGGCCTGCGTTGCCATCAACGGCGCCAAGAACGCCGCCATCTACGCCACGCAGATTCTAGGCGCTTGCGACCCCGAGTACCGCAAGGTTATCGAGAAGATGAAGCAGGAGATGGCCGACGCCTAGGCGTTCTGCCGTTTCACCGCAGTATAAGGAGAGCCATGTCCGACTATCAGGGAAAACGATTCAAGGCTTCTCAGATTCCCGATCCATCGAAGCCGGGTGCTGCCCATGCGGCGCAGCAGGGTCGGGCATCCTCTCCTCAGCAGCCGCGCGCGCCGCGCCCCGTGACACCGGCGACGCATCGTCGACAGGACGCGCCAGCCGCATATCGACCTTCATCTTATAGCAACGCTAAGAAGCCGCCCCGGTCTTCATCGCATGCCGCGCCGTCGGATTACACCGAGCCGCCGCGCAAAAAGCGCCGCTCCATTATTCCCATTCTGCTCATCATCATCGGCATCGGTCTGATTGTCGCCGCCGCCGCTATCTTTATTAATGCTCAGATTGGCTATAAGCAGGCGAGCGAGTCGTATCAGAAAATCGAGAAGCAATATGTAAGCGATAAGGACGCCAGCGGCGTGCCGATTATCGACTTCGATGCGCTTGCTCAGACAAACCCCGAGATTGTGGGTTGGATTTACGCGCCGGGAACCAACATCAACTATCCCGTGGTGCAGTCCAATAACAACTCCAAATACCTCAACACGCTGTTTGACGGTACGTCCAATGCATCGGGTGCGATTTTCTTGGACAGTGACGATACCGCGCCGGGAATGGTTGACCAGCAGACCACGATCTACGGCCACCACATGAACGACGGATCGATGTTCAATGTGATCTCGGATACGACCGATCAGGCGACGTTCGACAGCATAGAGTACGTGTATTACATCACGCGCGACGCCACCTATAAACTGCGACCACTGGCGACCAAAGTTGTCGAGGACACGTATGCCAAGGCGCGCACGCCCAATTTTGAGGGCGACGACGGGCTCAAGAACTACCTGTCCGAGATGCTCGACGGTGCCTCTGCCGTGGCGAGCGATGCCATCGATCGTGCCGCTTCGGCAACCAAGGTGGCAACGCTTGTGACCTGTCGTTCGTTATCGCTGAGCAACACGCGTGCCGTCATGGTGCTCACGCCGGTCGAGGAATAAGTTGTTCGAGAGTAGCTAAAAAAGCCCCGTTCCAAATTGGCTACTCGATGACGGTAAGGGAGAAATGATGCTTGAGAATGGCAAAACGATGCCTTCGGTTGATGCTTGGCTGCGCGAGGCCAAGGCCGATTCGTCGGCACCTGCGTGCGGTATGTATCTGACACATAACGGTGTGGTGCGCGCGACACCCAAGTCCGAGGTCCGCGGGATCGAAACCGATGGCGTAGCTCCCGGGCGCAGGGTGGGCGGCATGGTGTTCGGCTTCGATGCTCAGAAAGTGCAGGCTGCTATCGAGGCCACGCGCGCGATGCCGGGTATCGGCTATGTGCGCGTGTGGCTGGCAAGCGGCGAGCTTGCCGTAGGTGACGACATCATGCTCGTGCTCATTGGCGGGGACATTCGCCCGCATGTGGTCAATGCGCTGCAGTCGCTCGTCGGCACCATCAAGAACGAGTGCGTGAGCGAGGTCGAGCGCGAGGTGTAAGGCCTCGTCGGCAATCCGAGTCTGTCTATAGCGAAAGCCCGCCGGCAGTTCATGTAGATCTGCCAGCGGGCTTTGATGTGTTGGAGCTATTTTGCTCTGGCGTTTGCTACACGCGTGTGGCGTCCTTGGGGCTCATGGTCATACTCTGAAAACGGTTCTCCATATATTCGTTATCGAAATGCTTGTCATAGAACTGTGCGACGGGAATATTTCGAACGGTTCCGTTGACGCGCTGATACCAATAGTCGAGCGATTGCAACGTCATGACGCCGTCGATCAACATGACGGCGGTCAGGATGACGGTAGCAGAGTAGCGGCGTTTCCATGGAATCATATTGATGAGCTTAAGCAGGCGCGGCAGCAAGACCTTGATCCAGATGAGGCCACCCAGGCCCCACATGCAGGCAAACGGCGTGCATGTGCGTCCCCCGGTCAATACCGCGATGGGATCGGGCATGCCGAATAGCCTAATGTGTGAATAGCTCCACGACACCACGCCAAATGAGGTCTGCATAAACCAGCCTACAAACACCTCGAAAGCGCCGCCGATCAGGGCACTTACCAGGAAAATGATCAGAGGATTCTTTTTATAGAAGCGGTTGAGCGCCATGGTCATGAGCACCGCGCCAAATCCGTAGATGGGGCTAAAGGGGCCAAATAGCATACCGGCACGGTCCTGATAGACGCCGGGATCGACGACGACCATATGCCAGACTTCCTCGAGAATGAGACCTAACACGCTGCAGACGAAGAATACCCAGAACAGGTTGAAGTAGTTGAGCTTGATGTAGCCCTCGCCGGTTTCGTCGCGGCCGAGCATCCCCTCGGCGGCGGCATCGCGGTCGAGCATCTCTTGCAGACGGCGCTGCAGTTCGCGCTCCTGGCGTAGCGTGGGGTCGACGGTGGCCGACAGCGCAATGAGGATGACAAGCTGGACGGCGGGGCGCAGCAGGAAGGGTCCGATGCCCTGGAGCATCACGTCAACTAAAAGCTCGACGACGGTAAACGCGATAAGGATGTAGGAAAGACGGGCGGCGTTGCGGCGCTGGTTCTTGATGAGGTCCAGGCCAAAGATGATCAAGATGACGGCACTGGCAGCCGAGAGCATGATGCCGGCGACGATAAGGCCGACTGCGACGAGCGTGTTGTCGCCGAGGTTGGCGGCGGCGTTGCCGTTGATGAGCGCGGTGATGACCTGCCACATAAAGGCGCCGACCGACGGGAGCGTACCAACACCGGACAGGATGCACAGGACGGCATACACCTTAATGATGAGGGGGATCTTCTTGACCTCCGTGACGCTGGGGACGCTGGGGTCGAGTTCGTTTCGATCCATACATAACCTTTCTCGTTTTGCTGTAGGTACAAGGATACGCCGCCGACCTGCTAAAAGACAGGACAAACGACCCAATTGCAGCAATGTAAGCCCTAGCGGTGGACGAGACGCGTCGCGACGGAAGCATGCGGGATCGTCGGCCCCGAGGCGGTTGCCCAATAAAATGTTTGGCTGCAAAACGGATTATAAGCTCGGTGGGCTTTTAAAAAGCGCTGTTCATGCGCGGGAGTGCTTGTCTTGCCGTGCGTATAATAGGGCAGGTAACGCCAAATAACGAGGCTCTGAGGGGATGCCATGTCTCAAGAAACCATCCGCGCGGCCGAGCGTGCCGCGGGACAGGTGAAGACCATGTCGACGTATGATCCGGACTCCGACCAGCTGCATGAGGAATGCGGCATTTTTGGTGTGTGGGCACCCGATCGCGATGTGGCTCGACTGACGTACTTTGGTCTGCGCGCGCTACAGCATCGCGGCCAGGAATCGGCGGGAATCGCCGTGGGTGATGGCGGCACGGTTATGGTTCGCAAGGACCTGGGCCTGCTCGACCGCGTGTTCTCCAACGCCGACCTGTCGACACTCTCCGGCCAGCTGGCCGTGGGCCACGTGCGCTATGGCACTGCCGGTGCCAAGAGCTGGGAGGCCTCTCAGCCGCACCTCTCTACCATCAATAGCGTCATTATCGCGCTCGCGCACAACGGTACCCTCGTCAACACCGACGAGCTGCGCCGCCAGCTGATCGAGCTGGGCGTGCCGTTCCTTTCCAATTCGGATTCCGAGGTCGCGACTAAGCTTATCGGTTACTTTACTCAGCGTACAGGCCATCTACGCGAGGGCATTCGCAAGACCATGGAGCTCGTGCGCGGCGGCTATGCCATGACGCTCATCAACGAGCAGGCGCTCTACGCATTCCGCGATCCGCACGGCATTCGCCCGCTCGTGCTGGGCAAGCTGGTGGACGAGGGTCTGGACCAAGCCGATGCCGCATCCGTTTCGCAGCTGCCGTCGCAGGACGGCGCCGCGACGGTCGACGCCACCACCCATGTCACCCGCGCCGGCGGCTGGGTCGTTGCTTCCGAGACGTGCGCGCTCGACATTGTGGGCGCCGAGTATGTTCGTGACGTCCGTCCCGGCGAGATCTTGCGCATCAGCGCCGAGGGCCTTGTGTCCGAGCAGGGCGTGCCTGCCGCCGAAGAGCCTGCTAACTGCATCTTTGAGCAGGTCTACTTCGCTCGCCCCGACTCCATCATGAACGGCAAGAGCGTCTACGCCTGCCGTTATGACATGGGTCGTCAGCTGGCACACGAGGAGCCCGTCGAGGCCGACCTGGTCATCGGCGTGCCCGATTCCGGCCTGCCGCCCGCGGAGGGTTATTCGCACGAGAGCGGTATTCCCTTTGGCGAGGGCCTTATCAAGAACCGCTACGTGGGCCGTACGTTTATCGAACCCACGCAGGAGCTGCGCGCCATGGGCGTGCGTATGAAACTCAACCCGCTGCGCGACAACATCGAGGGCAAGCGCCTGGTCGTCATCGACGACTCCATCGTGCGCGGCACCACCATGGTGCAGCTCGTCAAGATGCTACGCAACGCCGGCGCCAAGGAGATTCATATCCGCATCAACTCACCCGAGGTTATCTGGCCGTGCTTCTACGGTATCGATACCGACGTGCAGTCGCAGCTTATCAGCGCCAACAAGACGGTCGACGAGATTTGCGAGTATATCGGCGCCGATTCGCTGGCCTTCCTTTCGGTCGAGGGCCTGCTTAAGGTCATGCCCAAGGGCGGTTACTGCGATGCGTGCTTTACCGGCCGCTACCCCGTGGCGATTCCCGAGAGTTTTGGCCGCGACAAGTTCATGGAGGGCTTTAAGCCCCGCAACCTGGACAAGCCGCTGCACTTTGATGACGACGCCGTGGTCGAGAAATACGACGACCGCAGCTGGGAAGAGGAGCACGGCGAGGCCTAAAGCCTGCCATGTAGGGACAGGTTTATTTTGGTAGGTTTTACCTGCTGTTTTGTTGATATGACGGCGCGCGTTGTTATGGCGCGCGCCGAAATGAACGCAACTATGAGCACCGTTTGGCGCCCGGGCGGCGGACGGTAGTGGGAGAGGAAGGCTCAGATGAGCGACAGCAAGCATGTGACGTATGAGGATGCCGGCGTCGATACCGCCGAGGGCGGCCGCGCCGTCGACGCGATTAAGCAGATGGTCAAGGACACCAATCGCCCCGAGGTTATCGGCGGCATCGGCGGCTTCGGTGGCCTGTTCTCGGCTGCCGCGCTTAAGGATATGGAAGACCCGATTCTGATTAGCGGTACCGACGGCGTGGGCACCAAGCTCGTGCTCGCCCAGATCATGGATCGCCACGAGACGGTGGGCCAGGACCTGGTCGCTATGTGCGTCAACGACATTCTGGCTTCGGGCGCCGAGCCGCTGTTCTTCCTGGACTACGTTGCCATCGGCCACATCGAGGCCGAGCACATGGCAAAGATCATCAAGGGCGTGGCCGATGGCTGTAAGCTCGCGGGCTGCGCGCTCGTGGGCGGTGAGATGGCCGAGCACCCCGGCGTCATGGCTCCGGCCGACTACGACCTTGCCGGCTTTACCGTGGGCGTCGTCGACCGTCCCAAGATGCTCGACCCCGCAAACGTCCGCCCGGGCGATGTGATCCTGGGCCTGCCTTCCACCGGCGTGCACTCCAACGGCTACTCGCTCGTGCGCAAGGTGTTCGATGTGGAGAACGCCGA
>CAJJYO010000098.1 GCA_905197385.1 uncultured Collinsella sp. | reverse complement strand
CCACATCTCTGCGCGCTACCGAGATAATAAACGAATGTGGAATATCTTGGCGCCAAGCGGACTGTGCGGAACTCAAAAAGGGCTCGTGGGGCGGAAATACGCTGCTACTAAATTGGTAGCAGTACTCATATTTGCCGTTTTTTGCACACGGCACCCTGAGACGGGTGCCCCGGGGCTCCCCGTGGGGGAGCTCCGGGCTTCATGGGGGCACGAATGGTCCGCCCCGACCTGCGAAATCTGTGCTCGCGATGCGAATAACGTCCCTAACCTTAAACTATAGCTTGAACTTAGCTATAATGCGCTACGTTCCTGCCAGGCTGTGGTTGCGGACGGACGAAATGCCCATCCTAGTCCAAGACAGACGCGGTCAAAGGGATCCACGTAAGCGACCGCGTGCGCGCGGCGCGATCATGGCGCGTCCTAGATGTAAGCCGCACCGTCCGTTCTACTTTCTTTGGGGCAATACCGCCTCGCGGGCGAGCGGGCCAGTCGTGAAGGTGGCTGCGGCCTCCCGAGCAAACGCCCCGGTGCGCAAGTGTGGGGTCAAATACCAGGTCAGCTGGTGGGAACAACCCGATATTCCGTGCGGGGCACGGATCGTATACGACACAGAAGGCAGGGTAGTGGACATGGTGAGGGGCAGCTTGATGCATGCGGCTCGGTTAGGTGCTGGGACCGCGGTGGTCATTGCCGTTTTGGGCCTGAGTGGATGCGCGTTCAATCCACTGTCCACGTTCACGACGCCCACGATCGACCAGATCGAGCGCGAGACCGTTACCCCCACGGTATCGGACGATGCCCTGGTCACGCCGGGAACCCTGACGGTCGCCCTCGATACGTCCGATGCACCGCAGGCCATGCAGGATGCCGACGGAAACCTCACGGGCTATGCGGTCGATGCCGCTCGTGCCCTCGCATGCCGCATGGGTCTCAAGGTCGCCTTTGTCGATGCGTCCTCGGCCGATTCCGCGCTCAGCGATAAAAAGGCGGACATCTTCATTGGCGACATCAAGTCTGCGGGCGGCGACATCAGCTCGCTTGGCACCTGTCTGTACGATGCCGCCGCCGTATTCGGCAAGAGCAGTGACGGCGAGTCGCTGAGCGTTTCCACCGAAACGCTTAACACCGCTACCCTGGGCGTTCAGACCTCCTCGGCCTCGCAGGAGGCGCTCGCCAAGCAAAGCATCACCGCCAACCAAAAGACCTTCTCCAACATCAACGAGTGCTTCGAGGCACTCGAGTCGGGCGAGGTCGATTACGTGATCTGTGATTCCACGGCCGGTGGTTACCTCGCGCGTCTGATGAGCCAGATCTCCTATGTCGGCACGCTCGAGGCGCCCTCCACGCTTGGCGTCGCAGGCCTTAGCTCTAACGATGAACTGTGCCGTGCCGTGAGTGATGCCCTCGACGGTATCACGGTCGACGGCACGCTCGAGGCGGTCCACTGCGTCTGGTACGGACAGATGCCCTATGACCTTACCGCCAAGACCGTTTCGGGGGCCAATGTGCAGGCATCCGACTCCACGTCCAACGAGACCGAGTCCTCCGATGGCGACGCCTCTGATAACAACGGCGACGGCCCGTCGTCTAGCCAGGAGGGCACCATCACCGACGATGACATCAACAAGCTCAATAGCTAGTTATTGGTAGGGGTGGCGCCTGCCACACGCTGAACAAGGCGCTTCTTCACGGTTTCAACACGCATGGCCTGGTCTCCCCAATAAGGGAGCCCGGCTTTTCTATTTTGGTAAAAACGGCAGGTAAAAGCTGATTTCCAGGAAAAAACTAGCTTTGCCGACGCCCTCCTATAGCGCACTTTGTCACGGAAAAGTGCGAGACTTCGGTATGCGGTATCAAGCAGTCGTTATTCGGGTCTTTGGGAATTCGCGTGATTAAATGCACGGCAATGGGTACATAGCCAGTACAGTAAGTCCCCGAGGCAGATTGGAGCCACGTATGGATATCAAGGTTTCTGGACGCAAGACGACGGTAACCGATGCTCTGCGTGCGCATGTGGATGAGAAGATCGGCGAGGCGCTCAAGGTTTTCGATATCGAGCCCATGACAGTCGACGTCGTGCTTCGTTATGAGAAGAACCCCTCGAACCCCAACCCGGCAATCGTCGAGGTCACGGTTCGTGTCCGCGGTTCTGTGATTCGCGTTGCCGAGCACGGCGCAGATATGTATGCCGCCATCGATCTCTCCGCCGATAAGGTCACCCGCCAGCTGCGCAAGTTCAAGACCAAGGTCGTGGACAACCGCCAGGGTGGTGCCAGTGCCGCGGATGTCGCGCCGGTCGAGCGTGTCGAGGATCTGGCCGACCTGCTGCTGCCCGAGGAGGACGACGACCTGCTCGTCCGCGAGAAGGTCATCGATGTCACCCCGATGACCGAGGAGCAGGCGCTGGTGCAGACCGATTTGCTGGGCCACGACTTCTACGTGTTCGAGAACGCGACGACCGGTCTCATCAATGTGGTGTATCACCGTAAGAATGGTGGATATGGCATCATCAAGCCCCGCATCGAAACACTTGACGAGTAAAATACGTTAACTTGCATGAGTTAACGGTTGGCGGCCATCCCATGCGGGTGGCCGCCTTTTTACGTAAGGAGTCGCTTTGATGGACAAGGCCGCATCCGCCGGTCATTCGAACCGTTGCCACATCGTCGTCGATACCTGCTGCGACTTTAGCCCCGAGGTCGCCGCGAACCTCGATGTCGATATCCTGGGTTTCCCTTTCATTATCGATGGCGAGGAGCGCACAGACGACATCTGGTCGAGCATGAGCCCTAAGGAGTTCTACGACCGCATGCGCGCCGGTGCCCGCGTGTCCACCTCGGCTGTGTCGCTCGGTCGCTATATCGAGTTTTTTACCGAGTGCGCCAAAGAGGGCACGCCCACGGTCTACCTGTGCTTTACCTCGGCGCTGTCGTCGAGCTACAACTCCGCGTGCCAGGCGGCAGATGTCGTGCGCGCCGAGTATCCCAACTTTGAGCTCTACGTGGTCGACAACGCTCTGCCCTGCGCGACCGGTGCGCTCTTGGCGCTCGAGGCCGTGCGCCAGCGTTCGGCGGGACTGACCGCCAAGCAGCTGGTCGATTGGGCAAACGAGGCAAAGACCTATGTGCACGGCTACTTTACGCTCGAGAGCTTCGACGCACTGGCTGCCGGCGGCCGCATTCCTCCCGCGGCGGCGCAGCTCACGGCAAAGCTCGACGTCAAGCCCGAGCTCTCCTACGACCTGGCCGGCTCGCTGTCGCTGATCGGCGTCAACCGCGGCCGCAAGAAGGCGCTCAAGTCCATCCTCAAGTCGTTCCGCGAGAACTACGTGCCCGATCGCACCATGCCCATCGCCATCATGACGGCCGATGCCGAAAAGGATGGTGACTGGCTCGAAGCCGCCATCCGCAAGGAGGAGGGTTGCGCCGACGTCACGATCATTCGCGGCTCCGTGGGTCCCACCATCGGCTCGCACGTGGGCCCCGGCATGGTGGGCTGCGCGTTTTGGGGTAAGAACCGCGCCGACAAGGCGTCGCTTTCCGACCGTATCGCCCGCCGCGTGCGCGGTCAGTAGGCAAGCGCTGCGTCCGTAATCGCCCTCGACTCACAGCCCAAACGCTGGCACCGAGTATTCAACCTGGTAACAACACCCAACCCAAAAGGAAAGGTTTCATGGCAAACAAGCTCTCCGTCGCATTCATCGGCACCGGAATCATGGGTGCCCCCATCGCCGGCCACATTCTGGACGCCGGCTATCCCGTCACGGTCAACAACCGCACCAAGTCCAAGGCGGCGGCGCTTATCGAGCGCGGCGCCGTCTGGGCAGATACGCCGGCCGATGCCGCGGCGAACGCCGATGTCGTCTTTACCATGGTGGGCTATCCCTCCGAGGTCGAGGAACTCTACCTGGCGGGCGACGGCCTGCTCGCGTGCACTAAGCCCGGCGCGGTCTTGATCGACCTCACCACGAGCTCGCCCGAGCTTGCCCGTGACATTGCCGAGGCCGCCCAGGTTTCTGGTCGCATGGCGTTTGACTGCCCCGTCACCGGCGGCGAGTCGGGCGCTATCGCCGGTACGCTCACGGCTATCGTGGGCGCTACCGAGAACGACATCGCGCCGGTCCGCGACATCCTTGCCACCTTTGCGGCCAACATCTGCTGCTTCGACGGCGCCGGCAAGGGCCAGGCTGCCAAGCTCGCCAACCAGGTGTCGCTGGGCGCCTGCATGGTCGGCATGGCAGACGCCATGGCATTTGCCGAGCTGAGCGGCCTTGATCTGGAGAAGACCCGCCAGATGATCCTGGGCGGTACCGGCAAGTCCGGCGCCATGGAGAGCCTGGCTACCAAGGCGCTCGACGGCGACTACAAGCCCGGCTTTATGGTCGAGCACTTCATCAAGGACCTGCGCTTGGCGCTCGCCTATGCCGACGATCGCGAGCTTGCGCTGCCCGGCGCCGACGTGGCCTTTACGCTCTACGACATGCTCGATGCCATCGGTGGTGCCAAGCTGGGCACCCAGGCCATCACGGTCCTCTATAAGGAGGAGGCCGACGCCATCGCCGCCGGTCTGGACTGGTCGCAGTATCGTCCCGAAGAGCACGGTGCTCACGAGGACGGCTGCGGTTGCGGCGAGCACGGCGACGACCATGAGTGCGGTTGCGGCCACCACCATGGCGAGGACCACGAGTGCTGCGGCGGCCACGGCCATGATGATGGCCACGAGTGCTGCTGCGGCCACCATCACGGGGAGTAGCGCCCATGAGCTGGACGTTCGTGGTGCTTGCGCTGGTGCTCTTTCTCTTCGCGATCTACATTGGCTTTTTGTGCGGCCAGTGGGCGTGCGAAAAGCGCGTCATCACCAAGCGCGACTACTGGATCGCCAACTTTGCAGGTGCGGCGGCAGTCGTCCTGCTAACCTGGGTGTTCTCGCTGTTCCCGCTGGTGCAGTTTGCGCCGATCGGCTGGCTCGGCGGCTTTATCGCCGGTCTTAAGATGAGCTTTGGCGAGTCCGTCGGTCCGTGGCGCAAGCACGACGAGGTCTTTAACGTCAACAAGGCTCATCGCGCCGCCGCCGACGCGGGCGACGCCGAGGAACGCCGCCGTGCGCGTCGCAATGGCGCGGCCGACCGACAGCTCATCTCGGTCACCGATGACAGCAAGGGTGCTGGCAAGCACGCTAAGAAATAGTAAGAAGAGGTAACTATGGCAGAAAACAAAGACGAACAGCTCACCGACGAGGAGCTGGCACAGCTTCAGCTGGCAGAGGAGAACGAGAACGCCGTCGACCGTCTGGTCAAGGAGCTCGGCTGCCCCACGCGCCGCATCCGCCAGTTTGCCGCCCGCGTGCTGCACCTGCTTGCCGAGCGCGATCCGCAGCGCGTCGTGCCCTGCGTGCCCGCGCTGATCGAGGCGCTCGACCGCCCCGAGGCGCAGACCCGCTGGGAGGCCCTCGATGCCCTGACGGCGCTCGCCACCACCTGCCCCGAGCAGCTGGGCGATGCCTTTGAGGGCGCCGAGACTGCACTGTTCGACGAGATCTCCTCCACGCTGCGCTATGCCGCCTTCCGCCTGCTGTGCGTGTGGGGTGCCACGAGCGTCGAGCGTTCGCGCGAGGCTTGGCCCATCCTGGACGAGGCCATCCAGTGCTACCACGGCGACCTCGAGTATCGCGACATGCTCGGTTGCCTGTACGAGTTTTGCCAGGGCGAGATCGACGCCGAGGTTGCCGAGAAGCTTGCGCTGCGCCTTAAGTTCGATGCCGAGAACGGCAAGGGCAGCTATCTCAAGGCCCGTTCGAGCGAGATTTGCGAAATGCTTGTTAAACGTTTTGGCCTGGATCTCTCCAAAAAGAAGAAGCGTGCTAGCGTTAAAAAATCTGACGACGCCGAAGACGAGGAGTAACAGATTATGGCGCACGATGTAGTCCTGATTCCCGGTGACGGTATCGGTCCCGAGATTACGCAGGCCATGCGCCGCGTGGTCGAGGCCGCCGGTGTCCAGATCAACTGGAACGTCCAAGAGGCCGGTGCCGGCGTCATGGACGAGTTTGGCACGCCGCTGCCCCAGCACGTGCTCGATGCGGTCGCCGAGACCAAGGTTGCCATCAAGGGCCCCATCACTACGCCGGTCGGCACGGGTTTCCGCAGCGTCAACGTGGCCCTGCGCAAGCACTTCGACCTGTACGCCTGCGTGCGCCCCTGCCTGTCGCAGCCGGGCGACGGCTCGCGCTTCCGCGACGTCGACCTGGTCATCGTGCGCGAGAACACCGAGGACCTCT
>CAJJYO010000097.1 GCA_905197385.1 uncultured Collinsella sp. | reverse complement strand
GTGGTCGGCGCGGTCTTTGGCCTCATTATCGGCGCGCGCCTGTTTTACGTCGTCTTTTACGGTGATGGCTACTATTTGGCCCACCCGCTCGAGATCTTTGCCACCAACGAGGGAGGCATGAGCTTCCACGGTGGCCTGGTGGGCGGCATCTTGGGCGGCATCATCGTGTGCCGCATGTACAAGCTCGACGCCTGGACTTTGGCAGACCTCGCGGTCATCGGTGCTCCGCTGGCCCTGTGCCTGGGGCGCTGCGCCAACTTTGTCAACGGCGAGCTGTGGGGCAAGCCGACCGATCTGCCCTGGGGCGTGATCTTTGGCGGCACCGCGGGCGATATGCCGCGCCATCCCTCCCAGCTCTACGAGGCGTTTCTTGAGGGCATTGTGCTCTTTTGCATTCTGCAGGTGCTCAGCCGCAAAAAACCGCTGCTACCCCAGGGCACGTTTATGGGTGTGTTTGTGATGGGTTACGGCATCGTCCGCTTCCTCATTGAGTTTGTGCGCGTGCCCGATGCCCAGCTGGGTTATCTGCTGGGAGGCGTTATCACCATGGGTCAGCTGCTGAGTTTGCCGCTCGTGATCGCCGGCCTGGCGCTCATCATTTTCGGCCGTCGCCGCAACCAGCCCCAGCGCGTCTACCTGGACGCCTAACCACCAAAACCACCACAAAGGGGACAGGCACCTTTGTGGTGGTCTTGCCGAGTTTGATAGGTTTCTAGAAAGGCTTTCGGACTGTGAAGGATTCCGACCTCTCCACAACGGCTGCGCGCGACGCTGCCCGCATCGTCTGGTTTAAGCGCTACCCCGCCAAGCAGACGCTCATCGCATTTTTGCTCGCGCTGTTGGCGACCACGGCGTTTTCCATCGATCCCGCCCCGGTGTCGAGCAACGCAGTCTTGGCAATTGACCCCAAAGCCTCGGGCATGCTGTACGTGTGCTACGAGGTGCTCCTCTCGTTTGCCGGCCATACCGACGCGGTCATGCTGCTTGCGCTTGCCTGCCTGCTCACGCTGCCGTTTCGCTACGTATTCTTTGGCCGCGGCGACGCCTGGCGTCCCTCGGTGATCCTTCCGTCGCTGTTCTTTGCCGTCTGCATGGTGTTTGGCCGCAGCTACGACCTCACCGATTCGGCCGAGATCGTGCTCGGCGACAAGGCCCGCATTATCTGTGCCTGGATAGGCGGTGCGGGCTGGATGCTCTTGGCGGTCGTTGCCTTCTATCTGGCTTTTGAGTGTCTAGATTGGCTGAGCTCTCGGCGCATTCCGTTTTCTGAAGCGCACTTTGGCCGCGTATGGCGTGTGGCTCACGCCGTGCTCTCGGTCCATCCCTTTGCCGGGCCCTTCCTGGTGCTTATGGTCGCCTGGGCGCCCACGCTCATCGCTTCGCTGCCCGGCCTTTTTATGGGAGATACGGGTGCGCAGATTCGCCAGTGGTTCAACTACCCCAACGGCACGAGTGACTACCTGCGTCTGCTCAATCCCAATGTGCTGCTCAACGGACATCACCCCGTGGTGCATACGGCTATCATCGGTTCGTGCGTCCAGCTGGGGCTTTCACTGTTCAACAGCGCCAACGCAGGTCTTGCCATCTACACCTGCGCTCAGTTCGTCATTACGGCCGCCTGCATGGCCTATTCCATCTCGTCGCTGCGCAAGCTGGGCGTGAGCCTGCCGGTCCGCGGCGTAATCCTGCTGTTCTTTGTGTTTATGCCGATGTTCTCTAACTACGCGGCGTTGCTCACCAAAGACGTGCTCTTTGCCGACGCGTTCTTGGTGCTGCTGGTACAGACCGTCAAGCTCGTGGCATGTGGCTTGCCCCGTCGTGATGCCAATGTCGAGCGAACGGGCGAGAAAGCCCCCGTGCTCTTTGCGCGCCACGACTGGCTGCTGCTTGCTCTGGGCGCCATGGGCTCCACGTTTCTGCGTAACGGCGGCCTGGTGTTTCCCCTGGCGGCATGCGTAATCGCGGCGGCGCTTTGCGCATGGGACGTGCATGTGGCTCGTCGTGCAGCCAAGCAGGCTGGTGCTGCGCCTTCGGGCGCCACCCCGCGTTTCCGCTGGGTGGGAGTTCTTGCGGTGCTTGCGCTCTGCCTTGCCTCTAATATGTACTTCACCAAGGTCTTTATGCCGGCGCACGATATCACGCCGGGCTCCAAGCGCGAAATCCTCTCGATTCCGTTCCAGCAGACGGCTCGTTTTGTCCAAAAGCACGACGGCCTCAACTCGGGCGTCAACCCCACGGTTAAGGAGGACGGCACCATCGTGGAGGCTCCTTGCGACGGTTCGGTGACCGACGAAGAGCGTGCCGTGATCGACCGTGTGCTCAAGTACGAGAACCTGGGCCGCCGTTACAACCCGGATAAGTCGGACGCCGTCAAAAATTGCTTTAACGAGTACGCCTCGCAGGAGGACATCAAGGCCTATTTTAAGGTGTGGGCCCAGATGTTCAAAAAGGACCCCGAGTGCTATATCTCGGCGCTCGTCAATAACTACTACGGGTACTTCTATCCGAGCGCTCGCGATGCGTGGGTCTACAGCACGGCGCGCAGTGCCGAGATCATGGCGAAGCCAGATAACCTCAAGTACTTCGACTTCCATCCGGTCGATAGCAAGGTTGTGCGCTGGTGCGACCACCTGATCAACCTGTATCGCGTGGCAGTACAACGCGTCCCGTTTATCTCGCTCACCATGAGCTCGGCCACCTATGTGTGGATCATGATCGCCGTGGTGGTCTATCTGCTACGTCGTCATTCGTGGCGTGGGCTGGCCATTTGGGTGCCGCTGCTGGGCGTGCTCGCCGTGTGCCTGATCGGTCCCTGCAACGGCTCGACCTACATGCGCTACCTGTATCCGGTCATCGCTTGCATGCCCTTTGCCATCGGCGCCACCATCACCCGCAGCGACCTCCTCTGGTCCTAATTTGGTGCAAAGGGGACAGGTTACTTTGCACTAAGGGGCTGCATCATCACGACGCCTTCATTTTGGGGTTTATCTCGCAGGCCAGTAGGTATATCATAACGACGTTTGTTTATATTGCCCGAGCATCTGCGCTGGGCTTTAGGTCGAAACCGATAGGAGACACGTATGTCCGGACACTCTAAGTGGGCCACAACCAAGCATCGTAAGGGCGCGCAGGACGCCAAGCGTTCCGCCCTCTTCTCCAAGCTGAGCCGCAACATCACCGTTGCTGCCCGTCTCGGCGGCGACCCGCTGCCCGAGAACAACGCCAGCCTTGCCGCTGCCGTCGCCAAGGCCAAGGCTCAGTCCATGCCTAAGGACAAGATCAAGTCTGCTATCGACAAGGCCTTTGGTTCGGGTGCCGATGCCGCCGTCTACGAGAACATCGTGTACGAGGGCTACGGTCCCGCCGGTGTCGCCGTCTACGTCGACTGCCTGACCGACAACCGCAACCGCACCGCTGCCGACGTCCGTTCCGCCTTCTCCCACGCTGGTGGCAACCTGGGCACCTCCGGTTCCGTCGCCTTCCAGTTTGAGCGCAAGGGCCAGATCGTCGTTGCCAAGGAGGTCCTGGACGAGAACGCCAAGAAGGAGACCATGATCGCCAACGGTGCTGCCGGTGACGAGGATGAGTTTATGATGGCGATCGCCGAGGCCGGTGGCGAGGACTACGAGGACGCCGGCGAGGAGTGGATCGTCTGGACCGCTGCCAACGACGTCATGGCTGTTTCCAAGGCACTCGAGGAGCAGGGCATCCAGGTCAAGGGCTCTGAGACTACCATGGTCCCGACCACCCCGACCGAGGTTTCTGGTACCGACGCCAAGAAGGTTCAGCGCCTCATCGACCGTCTTGAGGAGCTCGACGACGTCCAGGACGTCTACAGCACCATGGACATGACCGACGAGGTCATCGCTGCCCTCGAGGAGGAGTAGCGCCCGCACGGATTGAGCCGTGCATATCTGGGCATAATGAAGCGAGCATGCAAGCCTCGTGGAATAGATGAGCCGGATCCGCGTGCATGAGGCACCGGACCCGGCTCTTTTATAATGATACGAATCGTTTTGCATTCTGTGGATCAAGATTTGAAGGGAGCGCCGCATGCGCGTGCTCAAACGTGCCCTGGCGATCGTGTATCTTGCCGCCGCCGTCGTGGCGCTGGGCACGTTAGTCTGCCAGTTTTGGGGACCATATACCTATCGCTTTATGCTGCTGATGCGCGATCCGCTGCCGCGCATCGTTGTTACGGCGTGCGGCGGTGTCGTGGCACTCGGCGTGCTCGTGGGTTTCTTCCGCCTGATGTTTGCTCGTCGCGAGCCGTCCTGCGTGCATCCGGCGGGGGAACGTAATATCGAGGTCACGCTCGCGGCCCTCTCCTCGTGCGCTCGCACTGCTGCCGAGCGCGACGACCGCGTGATGGTCGAGCATGTCGAGGCCCGCGTCCAAGGCTCCGACGATTCGCACGTCCGATTTAAGGTCGAGGCTATCGCGCTTGACGATAAGGACGTGGCATCTCTGGCTACCGCGATGCAACAGCGCATCGAGGAAGCTTGCGACACCATGCTCGGCACGCCGGGTACGACCGCGCGCGTCCGTTTTTTGCCGTCCAAGACTACCGTCCAGACCGTGGAGGTTTCCGGTGAGTGATACCAATCAAGATAAGACTGCTCGTACGCCGCGCCTGACGATTGACCAGAGCGCCACGCCGGCGAGCGAACCTGTTGATTCCAAAGCAGAGGCAACCGAGTTGCAAGATGCGGCAGCCGCGGATTTTGACGAGGCTATGGGTCTCATCAAGGGTACGGGCGCTGCCATCTGGAGCTATGCTGTGCGTCATCCCAACACCACGCTCGGTGCCGTCGCTGGCTTTATCCTCGCCGTGCTGGTGCTCACGCTTGGCCTGTGGGACACGCTCGTCATTGCATTCTTCGTGCTGATCGGCGCTGTGATCGGCCAAATTCGCGACGGCGAGAACGGGATCGTCAACTTCTTCGGCCGTCTGTTTAGCGGCCGCTAATATGTATTCGACTGTCGCATCCGCGGCAGGCATAAGGAGGAACCATGGCTTTTAATACGAAGGTCGATGTGGCCGATACCGAGCTCGAGGCAGACGAGACCGTCACCGCCGAGGCCGAGGACGTAACGCTCGAGGATGAGGCGCTCGTCGAGGCCGAGTCCGATGTGGATGAGGATGACGAGGAAGCGGACGAGTCCGAGGACTCGCTGACCTATTCCAACGGTGTGATCGAGAAGATCGTTGCCATGGCCACCCGCGAGGTTCCGCACGTTTTGGGCATGAAGGGTAACCTCATGCACTTTGTGCAGGAGCAGTTTGGTGCCGAGAATCTGACCAAGGGCGTGACGGTCGAGGTCACCGATGACAATCGCGTGGTCGTCAACATCTCCGTCATTATCGAGTACGGCGCCTATGCGCCCGCGATCTTCGACGATGTCAAGGCGCGTGTCACCGAGCGCCTTGCCGCGATGACCGGCCTTGAGGTGGCGGGCGTCAACCTGCGCATCGAGGACGTCATCACCCCCGAGGAGTACGAGCACCGCACCAGCCAGCGCGAGTAACCTTCCAAAAAGGGACAGGTTTGTTTTGGCAGGTTTTATCTGCGAAAACGTTAAACGGCCGACCGCGCAAGCAAAAGCGTGGCCGGCCGTTATTTGTATGCCCCCCGATGTGGGCATACCGCTCGTCTAACTAGGGGTTGCAATCGTCGCGTTCCGCGTTACCCTAATGGGCGCATTGTTTCCAAATTGTTAACGAGGGGTTGCCGTAATGGCTGACGAGCACGAAACAGAAAGCAAGGCATGGGCGATTGAGGCCGCCGCGGCAGAGGCGGCATCGCGTGCTGCCGAGGAGGTGCATCGTCCTCCCGTGGTGCCGATGGAGCGCGTGGTTGATCGCACCGATATCGAACGCGGTGAGCGTGCCGGTCAAAAGCGCAGCCAGGAGCCGGGCTTCCCGCGCTTTTTTGCCGAGCTCAATCTGGGCCTGATTCTTACGGCCTTCGCCATCGTTGCGTTTAAAACCCCTAATCACTTTGCTTTTGGCGGCACCTCGGGCGTGTCGGTCATTCTGTCCACGCTGTTCCCGACCCTGCCCGTCGGCGTCTTTATGTGGATTATTAACGCGGTTCTCGTCGTTTTGGGCTTTATCTTTTTGGAGCGCAAGGCAATCCTGTGGAGCGTCTTCGCCTCGTTTGCGCTGTCCGCCTATGTTTCGCTGTTTGAGCTCTTTATTCCGACCGATGTCTCTCTGACGGGTGATATGTGGCTCGACCTGTGCTTTGCCGTCATCTTGCCGGCGCTTGGCAGCGCTATTGTCTTTGACATCGGCGCCTCGACGGGTGGCACGGACATTCTTGCCATGATCCTCAAGCGCCG
>CAJJYO010000096.1 GCA_905197385.1 uncultured Collinsella sp. | reverse complement strand
ACCTAGACCTGCGCCGCCCCATCTACGAAAAGACGGCAGCCTACGGTCACTTCGGCCGAGAAGACGCCGACTTCACCTGGGAGAAGACCGACCGAGTCGAAGAACTCAAGGCAGCCTGCGGCCTGTAAGCTAACTCGAAAAGCTACAGCCAAAAACAACGAACCAAAAGAAGTACCGGCCCCAACCGGTACTTCTTTTTTATTTAAACGGTGGTGAAGATGCTTCGATATGAGCCTACGCTGCGTCACCAGCTAATGAATTTTGCAGCACACGCGCCTCTACCATGTATCCTTAGTTCCGAGGGCTTTGGTATTTGGTCGATCGCGAGTTCCGCACGAGCCGGAGGCCACTTAATGTGGCCTCCGTGCGAGCAGGACTGTCCGAGCAGGCGACTTCGCATGCCGCCGGGCAGCCGGGGGCGACACCCCTCAAAGATTTTCAAAAAAGTTGTTGACGCGCGCGTAACGACTCGTCTAATATATCCCTTGCGCGATGGACCTGTAGCTCAGTTGGTTAGAGCGTCCGGCTGATAACCGGGAGGTCACAAGTTCGAATCTTGTCAGGTCCACCATCAAAACTGTGAAGAGCCCTGGGGCATTGCCTTGGGGCTTTTTTCTTGTCTGCGATAAATCTCATTTTGGTTTTGTGTGCTGTGCGAAAGATTGGGTAGTATAGCTATTCAATGCGGTGGAGCTGCCGCGTGTTAACCGCTACGTACCGGAGGTGTTCCATGGTTCGTGTCGACATAGAGACCATCGTCATGGCCGCCGGTCCCGTGCCATCGCTTATCGTGCTTCGCGAGCGCTGCAGCAAATCGGACTCGCCCGCGCCGCTGCGTTCCCTTTCCATTCAGACTGGTTCGTTTGAAGCCGCTGCCATCAGCCGCGGCATCGATAGCGGCCGCGCCGAGCGCCCGATTACCCATGACCTGTTGCTCGATACTGTTGGCGCCCTGGGCGCCAAGCTCGAGCGCATCGAGATCGTCCGCGCCGAGCCGCCGGTGTTCTACGCGACGATCGTCGTACTGGCCGATGGTGACGAGCGCAAGATCGACGCCCGCCCCAGTGATGCCATTGCCCTTGCCGTGCGCAGCAATGCCCCCATGTTTGTGGAGGACGACATCATGAATCGCCTGGGCACTGTTTCTACCCACGCCGAGGAAGTCGACGACGAGCAGGAGTTCGAGAAGTTCGACGAGTTCGTCCATACGCTCTCCCCCGATGACTTCTAAATGCGGGGCGTCCAGGTTGCGGAGCGTTCGCTGATGGCCGGCGGGATGTCGGCTGAAGCGGCTGCAATCGCCCGCGAGGCCCAGATGCGCTCGGAGGCTTCTGAGGCGGCTCGCATTGCCTATGTGACGCAGGCCCGCACGCTTCGCGAACGCCGCGGCTCGTTTATCAAGATGGTTGTCATCTCCGCCCTTGTTGCGGCAATCTGCTCGCGCCTTCGTGGTACAGTTGGTGCGCTTGGGTTTTCGATCTCTACGGGCCTGGTGATCTGGGGCGTGGTCGATGCGGTCATGCTGACCAGTCAGATCAAGGTACTCGACAAGCGCGCGATGGATATGATGCGCGCCCGCGACGCTGCCGCTAAGATCGCTGCTGAGGCACAAGAACTGTAACGACGCCAAACTCGATGGGAAGGTCTAAAGATGGCACAGGATATGCAGGACGCCGGTAACGTCTCCGCCGAGCTCGACGCCATGGTGTGCGATCTGATCGGCGCGTTCTTGGACGACCTTGCCGCCGGTGAAAACCCTGGCGTGGTCGTGGCAATTGAGGACGCCGCTTCCAACCGTTATCTGGCGGCGCTCGATGAGGATGGCGAAGAGGCGTGCCTCGAGGCGGCCACCAACTTTATCTCCGAGCACAAGATGGGTCTTAAGGACGAGGGCCTGGGCCGTATCGCTCGCTATGCCATCGGCTACACCGGCTGCGTCGAGATTGACGGCGGCTATCACGATGCTCTGCTCGTGAGCTTCTTTGAGACTACGCTCGAGAGCGGTTTTTCGGCATATGTGCTGTATGAGGGCATGGGCGCCGGCGATGGTTTTATGTGGAGCGACCCTGAACCTGCAGGTGAGGAAACCCCTCTCATCTAAAATCGCTAAAATAAACGAGTTTTCGGTAAAAGGCTCAATATTCCCGCTGAGCGTTGTATCGCTGGGCGGGCCGCATACGCGTGCCGTTTGTATATGGATAGAAGATAGGGGAACTACATGCGCGTAGACAATCTGAGGAACATCGCCATCATCGCCCACGTCGACCACGGCAAGACGACGATGGTCGACAAGCTCCTGCGTGCCACGGACGCCTTCCGTGCCAACCAGCAGGTCGAGGACCGCGTCCTGGATTCCAACGACCAGGAGCGCGAGCGCGGCATTACGATTCTCGCCAAGAACATCTCTATCGAGTACAAGGACGTCAAGATCAACGTCATCGACACCCCGGGCCACGCCGACTTCGGCGGCGAGGTCGAGCGCGTGCTGCGTATGGCCGACGGCGCCCTGCTGCTGGTCGACGCTTTTGAAGGCCCCATGCCCCAGACCCGCTTCGTACTGCGTCACGCTATCGACACCGGCCTTAAGATTATGATCGTCATCAACAAGATCGACCGTCCGGGCGCTAACCCCGAGAAGGCCTACAACGACTGCCTCGACCTTATGGCCGACCTGGGCGCCACCGACGACCAGCTTGAGTTCGCCATGGAGCACGTGGTCTACGCCAGCGCCATGAACGGCTTTGCCCGTCTTGACCCCAACGACGGCAACATGGACATGTATCCGCTGCTCGATATGATCATCGACGACATGCCCGCGCCCGAGGTTGACGAGAACGCCCCGCTGGCCATGCAGTGCGTGACCATCGACCACTCCAACTTCGTCGGCCGCATCGGTATCGGTCGCGTGTATTCCGGCGCCATTCACCAGGGCGACCAGATTTTGGTTGTGAAGAACGACGGCTCCAGCGCCACCGCTACCGTCAAGCAGCTCTTTACCTTCGACTATCTGGGCCGCACCGAGTGCCAGGAAGTCGGCGCCGGCGACATCGCTGCTGTCGTGGGTATTGACCGCACCGATATCGGCGATGTCTACACCGACCCCGAGAACCCCGTTGAACTCGAGCCCATCGAGATCGACCCGCCGACCCTGTCCATCGTCTTTGAGGCTTCGACCTCCCCGCTCGTCGGCCGTGATGGCGACATCGTGGGCGCCCGTCAGCTCAAGGAGCGCCTGTTCAACGAGGCCGAGAACAACGTGACTATGAAGATCGAGGAGCTCGAGGACAAGAGCGGCGTCGAGGTCTCTGGCCGCGGCATCCTGCACCTGTCCGTCCTGATGGAGTCCATGCGCCGCGAGGGCTTTGAGTTCCAGGTCGGTCGTCCCCGCGTTCTGTTTAAGAAGGACGAGAACGGCAACAAGATGGAGCCCGTCGAGCAGGCCGTCGTCGAGTGTCCGGACGAGTACTCGGGCAAGGTCGTTGAGGTCTTCGGCACCTCCGGCGGCATCATGACGAGCATGGACACCTCGGGCATCGTGACGCACCTCGAGTTCAAAATCCCGACGCGCGGCATCATGGGTCTTAAGAACCGCATCATGAACGTCACCCACGGCGAGGGCGTGTTCTACCACACCTTCCTGGAGTATGGTCCCTATGCCGGCGAGATCGGCAACCGTCAGAACGGCGCCATGATTTCTATGACCACCGAGAAGGCCGTTGCCTACGCTCTGGGCACGTTGCAGGAGCGCGGCCAGCTGTTCGTTGAGCCGGGCACCGAGTGCTATGAGGGCATGATCGTGGGCGAGCGCAGCAAGGCTGGCGACATGGTCGTCAACATCGCCCGTACCAAGAACCTGGGCAACCAGCGTTCCTCGACCTCCGATATCTCCGTCCAGCTGGTGCCGCCCCGCACCTTCTCGCTGGAGGAGGCGCTGGAGTACATCGCCGACGACGAGCTGGTCGAGATTACTCCCAAGAACATCCGCCTGCGCAAGCGTCTGCTCAACGCCACCGACCGTAAGAAGGCTGCCGTCCGCGCCGGCCAGGTCAACAAATAAGCGCTGGGCTTTATAACGTCTAACAAGAAAGGGCGTCGACCGTAATGGTCGGCGCCCTTTTTGTGCATAGGGACTGAGCTGGTCTGCACCACCACAAAGGTGCCTGGTCCCTTTGTGGTGGTTGGCGGCTAAGCGGTGGGGAGTCCTGGCGTGTTAGCCGGCTGCTGCGGCTTGACGCGGGCGTTGCGCCAGATGATTTGGATGATGTAACCGAGCATAAAGACAAAGGCCACGCCGCTGATGAAGTCACCTACGAGGGGAAGCCCCGTGAGGGCGCCTGCGATTACGCCGCCCACGGCTGCCATGGCGTAGCGGTTTTGGTTGTGTCCAACCATGCGGGCGATCGCGCACCCCGCAAAGGCACTCGACATCAACGCGATGCCGATAACGCCGCACAAGAGGGTTCCGGCAAGCGACAGACCAGCGATAGAGATAATCAGCAGTAGGACGGCGGGGACGATAGCAATCGTGCCCAGAAGACCGCTCACCCACAGGGGCATGGAGCGCTGGTGGAGCATGCCGGCGGCGCTGGCGGTCGCGCGCGGAAAGATGAGCTCGAGCAGCAGAGCGACAAAGCAGGTCGAGAGTGCCGCGGCGACGATACCGCCGATGACATCGTTAACGGTGGAAGTATCCTCGTTCTCGGTGCGGTCGATCTTGAGCGCACCGACCTCGGCTCCCGCGGCGCGCTCGGGGTCCTCGGAGACGTGCGCGTTCACGGTGCCGGTGATGTGGGCGTTCTTGCCCAGGATGAGCTTGTCGGCCCAAACCTCGACATCGCCCTTGACGGTGCCATCGATGGTCACCGTGTCGCCCGCAAGCGCTGCCGACTTGGTGGAGCCTCGCAGGGCAACCGTCTCGCCTATCGCGTAGAAACAGTTGGCGGTGCTGTCGGAATTGAGCACGACATGCTGGCCAGCGACGGTCACGCTGCCATCAACCGTGGTCTTGGCAATGTCGATGGTGCGTGCCGCCAGACGGACGGCGCCGCCCACTGTGCAGTCACGGATCGAGAGGGTATCGCCCGCGGCGATGATATCGCGGCCGATGGACACATCATCCAAGTTGAGGGCCTGACCTGCCCAGTACAGGTCACCTTCGACGCCGGACGGATTGGCGTCATTGTCGGTCGCAAGTACGTTTCCTGCGGTGTCCGTGCCGGCGAACGACGCCGTGGGAAGCACGGTGATCGCCAGCGCGATGAGCGCGAATAGGATGGTGATGCGGCCCCATGCTTTACGGCGCTGGGTCAACGGGAGTTGATTGCAGGGCATAGTGAATCCTTCGTTAGATACTCGGCATATACCTAACAGGGTACCCAACGCGTGGGCGCTCTAAAAGAACTTCTCGGTTGCATTTCGAAGGATGAGCCCGCGCTACCTACTTTTTGCGATGCAAAAAGCGTGCGATGTCATCCTCGGTGGGGCTTTTGATATCAAAGCGCAGCGACAGCCAGCGTAGTCCCATGGTCACCACGACGCAAACGACCAGTGCGACGACATTGCTGACCAAGCCGCTCATGACAAGGCAAACATAGCTTGCCGATCCGGCGATGGCCGCGATGGCATAGAAGTTGGTGCGCTGGAAGATACCCGGCACCACACCCATAAAACCATCTCGCAGCATGCCGCCGCCCACCGCGGTAAAAAAGCCCATCATGATGCACACCGCCGGCGCAAAGCCGTAGACCAGCGCCTTGTCTGCGCCGGTTGCCGCATAAATACCCACCGAGATGATATCGAGCAGGGGAATGAGCTTTTCGGGCTTGTCGACGATTGCCGGGAAGATGTAGATGATGGCCGCGGTGGCGATGGAGAGCGGGAGCGCCATCGGTTGGTTGAGGATGTAGACGTTGCCCACCTGCAGCGTCATATCGCGCAAAAGACCGCCGCCCAGTCCACAGACCACGGCGAGCGCGACGGCGCCCACCAGGTCGAGTTTGTGCTCGCGTGCGACCAACACGCCCGAGATCGATGCCGCGACGACGGCGAACATCTCGAGCCAAAACGGGATGGCAACCATGGCATCCGAGGCATGTGAGGTAATGGTTATGGCAGCGACGACGGGCAAGATGGGGTCCTTTGGATCGTGGGTTTAGACAATGCCCGTACATAGTACATGGTTGTCGGGCGTGGCGACCCTATTGCTCGGTAAACGGTCGGGGCCGGGTGGGGGCGTAGGTACATAACATGTACATCAGCCTCCAAAGATGTCGAAAAATGTCGGTTTTGGAGGGTGACGTACATGTTTGGGGGTCTGGGTTGATGTTGAACGCGATGGGGGCGTGGCTGAATAGGAGGGATGTCCAAATTTTGAGCGGAGCTCAAAATTTATCCGGTCGGCTTACGCCGAAC
>CAJJYO010000095.1 GCA_905197385.1 uncultured Collinsella sp. | reverse complement strand
AGGGTGGCTACAAGCTGGGTGTGCATATCGCCGACGTTTCACACTATGTGGCTTGGGACGGGCATATCGATCTTGAGGCTCGCCATCGTACGACATCGGTGTATCTGGCCGATCGCGTGCTTCCCATGCTGCCCGAACGCCTGTCCAATGACCTGTGCTCGCTTCGCCCTGACGAGGACCGTCTTGCGTTTACCGTCGATATCGAGCTCGATGCGCAGGGTCGCGTGCGGCATTACGATCCGTATCCCAGCGTGATTCGCTCGCGTGTGCGTATGGACTATGACGGCGCCGAGGCGCTGCTGGTGCGTGCCGGCGCGGTTGAGTATTCGGTGCTGGAGGGTGCAGCCGAGGATGTTGCGTCTGCCGAGGCCTCGCGCGAGGAAGCGCTTGAGCGCGGTCTTGCGTGCGAGGAGGCCGCTCGCGGCTACAACATCGACCTCGGCGATTTCCTTGTCTCCGCTAACGAACTCGCCGAACTTCGCCGTCGTATTCGTCGCGCCCGCGGCTCAGTCGATTTTGACACAGCCGAGATTCGCGCTCTATTGGATGAGGACGGAGTGCCCGTGCAGATTGTGGCGCGTGAGCGTTCGTGTGCCACGTCGCTTATCGAGGAAGCCATGCTGCTCGCCAACGAGTGCGTTGCAGAGTGGCTGGCAGACCGTGATATCGAGGCCTGCTATCGCGTGCATGAATATCCGAGCCCCGATAGCCTGCACGGTGCCGCCGTTGCGCTGGCGCAGCTAGGCATCATCGACGATCGCCGTGCTGCCGGTATTGCCCTGGGGAGCCCCGATGAGCTGCAGGCTGCAGTTGATGCTGCCGCCGGTACGGCCAACGCACCGCTCGTTAACACGCTGCTTCTGCGCAGCATGCAGCGCGCGCTGTACAAGCCGCGCAACGAGGGCCACTTTGCGCTCGCCGCGCCGTGCTACTGTCACTTTACGAGTCCCATCCGTCGCTACCCCGATCTGGTGGTGCACCGCGTACTCAAGCTGCAGTTGGCCTATGAGCAGCTGGGCGGCAAGGACGCCCTGGTCCGTACGCCGCGCCTGATCGGCAAGGGGCGCGAGTCACTGCCGCGCATTCTGCCGCAGATCTGCCGCGCATGCAGCGATGCCGAGCGCGCGGCAGATGCCGCCAGCCATGCGACGCAAAAGATCAAGATTGCCCAGTACTATGAGGACCGTCTGGGCGAGCGCTATGCCGGAACCGTCTCGTGGGTTAGCAGCATGGGCCTTTTTGTGCGCTTGGACCTAACGCAGGTCGAAGGCTTGGTTTCGATCAAGAGTCTGGGCAACGAGTGGTTCGAGTTCGACGAGGACGCGCTCACGCTCACAGGTGCCGACACGGGCACCCGTTACGAGCTGGGGCAGCGCGTGATTATCGAGGTCTCGCGCGTCAATACCACGCGTGGGCACTTGGACTTTAAGCTTATCCATTAGCCAAATCCCGACTCATGGTGGGGGAGCGGAGGGCGGCCTTTCGGGACCGCCCTTCGCATTTGAATCGTGGCTACCTTGCCGTCTGCTCGGCCGCCCGCTTACCTGCTATTTGAGAGGTAAAACCTACCAAAATAAACCTGTCCCTTTTGGCAGGTTTACAAGAAAGCGGGGATGAGATGGCGACGGTGTACGGTTATGCGCGGGTGAGTTCGCGCGATCAGAATCTTAATCGGCAGCTGGATGCGCTGGGCGCCTATGGCGTGGGCTCGGCGAATATTTATGCCGACCATGCGAGCGGCAAGGACTTCGATCGACCGCGTTATCGCGAGCTGCTGCACGTCCTGGGAGACGGGGACGTGCTGGTGGTGCTTTCTATCGACCGACTTGGCCGTAATTACTCCGAGATTCTTGAGGAATGGCGACGCATTACCAAGGTGCTCGGGGTTGCCATTGTGGTGTTGGATATGCCATTGCTTGACACGCGCGCCAGGGCCAGCGGCGCGCCGGATGTGACTAACACCCTGATTGCTGATATTGTGCTGCAGCTGCTGAGCTACGTGGCGCAGGTGGAGCGCGAGAATATCCATCGGCGCCAGGCGGAGGGGATTGCAGCGGCGCGGGCGCGAGGGGTCCGTTTCGGTCGACCTCGCAAGCCATGCCCTCCTCAGTTTGAGCTGGTGCGCGATAGCTATGAGGCGGGCGATATTACCCGCAGCCAGGCAGCAAAGTGCCTGGGCGTGTGCGTGGGGACGTTCGATCGCTGGATGCGCGAGGCGGGGTAGGGTTTTGCGTCGCTTTGTCGCTTCCTGTTGCGATTCAAATTTTGATACGGTGACGATGCCATTTGGGGCTACACTCGCTGATATTCAAAAAAGGAGGTTGACCCTTGGCGCGCGTAAAACAAATAATCGGATGGACCGCGATCGTTCTGTTCGCTGCAACGCTGGCGGGCATCTGGGTGCTGACGGAGCAAAATGCGGTGGAGACGTCGTTGCTGAGCGAGTCCACCGCGCGTGTGGTGGAGGGTCAGGCTACGGGCGTTCAGGCTGTCGATGCCACGGGTGAAGCCCAGACGGAGAACGGAATGACCGGGGGCACCGATTCGGCTGCCTCGAATGTCCGGTCTGGCCGACTTGCTTCCATTCGCATGTGGGTGGGCACGAACGTCCGTCGCGTTGCCCATACCGTAGAGTTTTTCTTCGTCGGATTGTTCGCCTCGGTGGTCGTGGCTTGCTTTTCCAGGCGTCCGTGGAGCGTATGCTCCCGTTGCGTGCCCGTATTGCTCTTTTGCGCCGCCTGCTCCGTTGGCGATCAGGTACATAAGATCTTTGTTCCCGGCAGGCATTTCGACGTTATCGATTTAGGATTCGATGCTGCGGGCTATGTCATCGCCATGCTGTTGGTATTGCTGACGGCGGCGTTGGTGCGCCATGCGACTCGGCCGATCGGCGCCCATGCGAGGCGCTAGCCGGTAACAAACCCGTTTCTGATAATGCGACCTTGTTGAATTATTTTGTGTCGCGCGTATTTCCGAGCGGTCGGATTTGAGGGGCGAGCGGTAGAACGCTCGCCCTTTGTGCGCCACGATGCGGCACAATGTACCGCAAAAGCTGTTTGTATCCGGTACGAATCGTTCGTTGGTCTTTAATTCTTCTCAACGGAGGTGTTTGAGATGGCAAACGGATTGCTTTTGCGGCTTCGCGAGCGTGAGCTCAGCGCGAGCCCGGCGGAACGCAATGTCATCGCATACGTGAGTGCTCATCCGCATGAGGTGGTCGGGCTGTCCGTCCGCGGTCTTGCCGATGCCACGTTCTCCTCGCCCTCGAGCATTTTGCGTTTTTGCAAGCGCTTGGGTTTTGCGGGCTACAAGGAGTTCCAGCGCGAACTGATTGCCGAACTGGCGCTCTTGGGTGACAAGAAAGACGTTGCCCTCGAGGACATCTCCATGGACGACAGCGTCGAACGTATCGTGGGGAAGGTGATGAAAAGCAACGTGCGCACAATCGAGGCGACGGCGCGAACGCTCGATTACACCGTCTTGGAGCGATGCGCGGCCCATCTTAAGCGGGCACGCGCGGTCAATCTGTTCGGTATCGGTGCCTCTCGTTTGGTTGCGCACGATCTGGCGCAAAAGCTCATGCGTGTTGACAAAGAGTGCCATCTGTACGACGACTGGCATGATCAGCTCCTGTGTGCCAAGAACATGCATGAGGGCGATATGGCAATCGCCTTTAGCTACTCGGGCTTAACGCAAGAAGTGCTGGACTGCACCGTCGAGGCTCAACGTCACAACTGTCCCGTTGTGGCCGTGACCAAGGTAGACGGATCGTCCAAGCTTGCCACCATGGCCGATGCCGTGCTCGGCGTTGCTGCAAGCGAGCCCTTGGTCCGCAGCGGTGCCATGGCCTCGCGTATGGCCCAGCTTATGGTTGTCGATGCCCTGTACGCTGCTTACGTTGCCAGCGACTACGAGCGGGCGACGCATGTCATTAAGCAAAACTACATCGAGAAACAGGAAAGATGAGGTGAATGAAATGCTCGATTTAACAAAATTCACGACTGAACAGCGTAATCAAAGGTCAATGGACCTCGATACGATGACATCGCTGCAAATCGTCACGACGATGAACGATGAGGATCTTCGTGCCGTCCAGTCGGTCACGAAAGTGTTGCCCCAGGTTGCCACGGCAATCGACTGGGCTGCTGAGGCACTCGAGCGCGGCGGGCGCGTCTTTTACATGGGTGCAGGCACCAGTGGTCGTCTGGGCGTGCTCGACGCTTCGGAGTGCCCGCCCACGTTTGGTGTGTCACCCGATCTGATTGTCGGGCTCATTGCCGGAGGCGAGACGGCGTTTATCAAGGCTGTCGAAGGTGCCGAAGACAGCGAGGAGCTTGGCGCGAGCGACCTGCGGGAGCGTGGACTTTCGGACAAGGATCTTGTCGTTGGCCTGGCGGCAAGCGGTCGTACTCCCTATGTGGTGGGCGGCCTTGTGTACGCCAAAGCAACTGGGTGCAAGACCATCGCAATTGCCTGTAACCAAGGGTCGAAGATCGGGGAGAGTGCGGATCTTGCCATTGAGCCCGTGCCCGGTCCCGAGGTGCTGACCGGCTCAACGAGGCTCAAGGCGGGAACGGTCCAAAAGCTCATTCTCAACATGATTTCGACCGGTGCCATGGTCAAGATTGGCAAGGTGTACCAAAACCTGATGGTCGATGTGCAGCAGACGAACGAGAAGTTGGTGGTGCGCGGCCAGAACATCGTGATGGAGGCGACCGGCTGCACGCGCGAGCGCGCTGTTCAGGCGCTTGCGGCCACGTAAAGATCGCTATTGTCTCGGTGCTGCTGGACTGCGATGTCGAGCAGGCTGCGGTAGCTCTTGAACGGGCGCACGGCCATGTCCGTGCTGCGGTGAGTGGCCATGAGAAGAGCAATGCCGATGTCCAATAGGTGCACGGCGTGAGCTGATATGACATCCAGACGAGATACCCAATACAAGGAGGAGTTATGACGAACAAAGAGCTGGCTCAAAAGCTGCTGGACCTTTTGGGCGGTAAAGACAACGTGCTCGCAAACGCGGCGTGCATGACGCGCCTGCGCGTGACCGTCAAAAACACGGGCAACGTCGACACGGAGGGTATTAAGGCGCTCGACGGCGTGATGGGCCTGGTTGAGGACGATACGATGCAGATCGTGCTGGGTCCGGGCAAGGTGAATAAGGTGCTCGAGGAGTTCTCCAAGCTCACCGGCCTTGCGAAAGGCGTTGCTGACGAGAGCGTGGTTGACGCTGCGGCCACAAACAAGGCCGCGCAGAAGGCCAAGTACGAGTCTAAGCCGGTTCAGGCCTTCCTCAAGAAGATTTCCAATGTCTTCGTCGCCCTGCTTCCCGGCATCATTGCGGCTGGCCTCATCAACGGTATCTGCAACGTCATTAACGTCTCGACGGCAGGCGCGCTTGCAGGCGAGTGGTGGTACCAGGGCATTCGTTCCATGGGCTGGGCCCTGTTTGCCTATCTGCCCATCTTGGTGGGCTATAACGCGGCGCGTGAGTTTGGTGGCTCCGCTGCGCTGGGCGGCATCGCCGGCATGATGTGTATCGCCAACAGTGCCATGCCCCTGCTTGCGCCTGGCGCGGCTGATCCTGCCACTGCCATTCTGCTGCCGCTCACCAGTGCGCAGTACAACCCCGCAGCGGGTGGCATGATCGCGGCTCTCATCGCTGGTGCGTTTTTCGCCTGGATGGAGCGTCAGATTCGCAAGGTTATGCCCAACGCACTCGACACGTTCTTGTCCCCGCTGCTGGTGCTCATCATCGGCGCCTTTGCTCTGATGCTCGTCATCCAGCCGGTTGGCGCATGGCTGACGACTGCCATCTTTAGCGTCCTCACCTTTATCTTCGAGAAGCTGGGCGTCCTGGGCGGCTATATCCTGTCGGCAGGCTTCTTGCCTCTGGTGTCCGTCGGCCTGCATCAGGCGCTCACACCGATCCACGCTATGCTCAACGATCCCGACGGCGCTACCAAGGGCATCAACTACCTGCTGCCCATCCTTATGATGGCTGGCGGCGGCCAGGTCGGTGCCGGTCTGGCGCTGTACTTTAAGACCAAGAACGCCAAGCTCAAGAAGTACGTCGCAGAGTCCATTCCCGTTGGAATCCTGGGCGTGGGCGAGCCTCTGATGTATGCCGTTACGCTGCCGCTCGTTCGTCCGTTTGTGACGGCCTGCCTGGGTGCCGGATTTGGCGGCGCGCTTGCGGCGCTGCTTCACATCGGCACGGTTTCCCAGGGTGTTTCCGGTCTGTTTGGCCTGTTGATCGTCGTTCCTGGCCAGCAGCTCGGCTACGTTGCCGCTATGCTGCTTGCTTATGCCGCCGGCTTTGTCCTGACGTGGTTCTTTGGCGTCGACGAGCAGAAGATCAACGAGTTCTTTGGCGAGTAGTTTGATATCGCGAGCCGTGTTGCTCAGGGCTCGCGGCGCGCGGAAGATTTCTTGATGCTATGGTTTTGCCGGCGGGG
>CAJJYO010000094.1 GCA_905197385.1 uncultured Collinsella sp. | reverse complement strand
GACAGCTTACTGCCGAGGGCGCAGCCGCCAAGAAGACCTCGCTGGTCCCCACGCTCATCCTGGTCGCCGTGCTTGTCGTGGCCACGCCGCTGGGCCTGCTGGCCACGGGTGACGCATGGGGCGAGTGGGACGCCGAGGGCGCCGTGACCGCCGTTCAGGAGGCTGGTGACGACAGTCTGCAGACTTCGGTTGGCCTCGATACTCCGACCTTTGCCGATGTCCTGCCCACGGGCGATTATCTGCAGGCCTATTCCGAGGAGCAGGGCCTTGACTTTGCCGGTCAGGCTGCCATGTATATCCTGTCCGGCGTGATTGGCGTGGCGGTGCTCACCATCGCATTCCGCCTGATCTCGCTGACGGTTAAGGAAAGCGGTGCTCATGGCAATAGCCGAGCTGCCTAGCTGGCTTGCGGCCGAGGAGCGATATGAGCCCGTGGGGGCTCGGCATCGTGTGATGCAAAAGAATGTCCTGCACCTGGCGAGCCTGCTTGAGCGGGTTCGCCTGGGTGGAGGCGCGCACGAGGGCGGGTCGATGGTCGACCGCGCCCTTTCTTGCGTTTCGGCTCCGGTGCGCCTGGTGGGGATGTTCGTTTGCGTCCTGTGCGTGTGTCTGACGCAGAGCCCTCTGTACCTCATGTTGATGGCGGCTATCGCGCTGGTGCTCGTTGCCGTGCGCCCCGTACGCGGGCTGCGGGCAACCTTTGTGCCGGCGCTTGGCGCTGCAGGGCTCGCGGTGGTTCTGGTACTGCTCGCCTTGCTGCTGGACACTTCTGCCGCGGGCGCCATGCTCAAGATCGCGCTCAAGACGTTTATTAATGTGTCGCTGGTGCTGGGTGTTTCGTGGACGCTCACCTGGAGCCGCATGTCGGCGGCGCTCAAAATGCTGCACCTGCCCGACGAGGTTATCTTTACGTTTGATATGGCGCTCAAGCATATTGAGGTGCTGGGACGCACGGCGCACGATCTGTGCGAATCGGTCATGCTGCGCAGCGTCGGTTCCGCGCCGGCGGGTTTTTCGCGCCCCGATTCGCTGGCGGGTATCATGGGCATGACGTTTATCAAGGCGATGGAATGCAGCCGCGCGATGGACGAGGCCATGCTGTGTCGCGGCTTCGCCGGCGTGTATCCGGCGCTTGCACGGAGCGGCTTTGGCTGGCACGATGCGGTTTACGCGGCCGTTGTGGCGTTGCTCGCCGTGTTGTGCGCGGTGCTGTAGCGCGGACGGTCGAACCGTTGATGTGAGTAGGGAAGGGCGACGTTTTGGCAAACGATACGAATAACGCGATGGGTGCGAGCGGTGCTGCCGGCGCCGAGGTCACGCCGCTCATCGAGTTTCGCGACGTGGTGTTTTCCTATGCGGGTCATACGGTGGTCGATGGCGTTTCATTGCAGGTGAACCGTGGAGAGCTCGTTGCTCTGCTTGGTCCTAACGGCTGCGGCAAGACGACGATTATGCGTCTTATCAACGGCCTTGAGCTTGCGGACGCGGGTGCGTACCTGTTCGACGGGCATGCGGTCGATGCGGCGTTTCTAAAGGATTCTGCGGCCGCTCAGCGTTTTCATCAGCGCGTGGGCTTTGTGTTCCAGAATGCCGACGCCCAGCTGTTCTGCGCTACGGTGGGCGAGGAAGTTGCTTTTGGTCCCGCGCAGATGGGGCTGCCGGCAGACGAGCTCGAGCGCCGCGTGCGCGATGCCATGGAGCTGTTCCAGGTTGCCGACCTTGTCGACGTCTCTCCCTATCAGCTCTCGGGCGGGCAAAAGAAGCGCGTTGCGCTGGCTGCGGTGGTGTCGATGAACCCGGATATCCTGGTGCTCGATGAGCCCACCAATGGGCTCGACGAGGATTCATGCGACATCGTGGTCAACTTCTTGCTGGCCTACGTCGCGGCGGGTAAGACGGTCTTGATGAGCACGCATCACCAGGATTTGGTGCGACGCCTGGGTGCCCGTGCAATCTATATCGATCGATATCACCATGTGGTCGAGGCGTCTTCGTCGTCGTATGGAACTGAAAACGGTGCTACGGACTAGTTGCTGCGTAGAGCGTGCGTAGCCGTCCGCGCGGCTTTGCCGTGATGGTATAGTTATCCAGGTTTTTTTATGGGGGTGGCTATGCCAAGCTGGAACATTCATATCGCTCAGACGGAGCGTTTGCTGGAGCGCACTGGTGCGCTTGCCAATAGCGTGCGCGACCGCAATGCCTTTTTGTTTGGCTGCGTGGTTCCGGATATCTTCGTGGGCTATATGGTCCCTGGCATCGCCGATCCCATCCCGTACCGCATTACGCACTTTGCAAAGCCCGAGCCTATCCCTAAGCCTCGTGAGCATGAGTTCTGGGATACCTATGTGGCACCGTTGCTTAAAAGTTCGCCCGCCGGTGCGCCAGCCGCGGCGACCTCGATTATCGAGGAACGCGAGCGACTGAACCGCGTGCACTATCCCCAGCGCTACAAGGATGCCGAGCCGGTTGTCGGTCCCAGCGCTCGTGAGTTCTCGCTTGCGTCCGAGGACGTGGCGCAGTCGTTGCTTGATTTGACACTGGGTGTCTGGTCGCATCTGGTGGCCGATACCGTATGGAATACACGCGTGAATCAGTACCTGGAGGCGCACGGCGGCAAGCCGTGCGAGGAATTCCGCATTAAAAAGCAAGGCGACTTTGACTGGTTTGGCAAGACGCTCGGCATTGTTTCGATTCCGCGCGCGACCGATCGCCTGTATACCGCTGCGGCACGTTTTGGGCAGTATCCCATCCATAAGGAGTATGTGCTCAAGACCATCGGCGTTATGCACGAGATCGTGCGCGAAAACCCCGGCGAGCCCGATCATCCGCCGTATCGCCTGCTAACCGAGGAGTTTTTCGATGCAACGTTTACCGAGGTCATCGAGCTGACCGAGGCAGGATTTGCGGCTCGCGTTGCCGCTTCTGACATTCCCGCAGTCCCCCTGATCGCTAGCTGCTAGCCGGCCGGCTTAACGGTGAACAGTTCAACCCAATCGACCAACAGCTCCCGTCGCAGGGCATTTTCAGCGGTACGTTCCTGATCGGTCTTTGGGATGTAGGGGAGCCCCGCCTTTTTATGAATGAGCTCGGCGATGTTGTTAAAGCTCTTCTTGTCCTTGATCTGGTCGTAGGTAATTTGTATGACATCGTAGCCCATGCTGGTGAGCGCGGTGGTGCGTTCGGCATCGGAGAGGCTTGCGGCTTCGCCATCGTGGGCGGAGCGGCCTTGGCATTCCAAAATGACGCCCATGCTGTCGGTGGCGCTCTCGATGAGGATATCGGCGTAGCAGCAGGTTTTGTCATACAGCGAGCGCGCGGCGTCGCTGAGTGGGATGCGCACGTTGTTGGTGATGCCGATACCCAGGCCGCCCTCGTCACGGGGGAGTGAGACGAGTATGGATGTTTGGACTTCGAAAGGCGAGGCGGTCTGCCCCGTCATGTGCTCGGCCGCCCAGCGGAGCTGCTTAACGCCGCGCAGGCCTGCGGCCTGCTTAGCGAACGCGGCAATATCCGCCGCGCTGAGGAGCGGTTGGCGCTTCCACAGGTTGGTGTCATTGCCCTTGGTGTCGTTAACTCGCTCCCAGCCGCAGTTGGGATGAATGAGCTTAAGCGAAATAGATTCATCGAGTTGTTGCTGCGTTCGCTCGCAGGGCTTAAACACTGCAAAGGAGCCGCACATCTCGTAGCAAGCCATGAGTAACTGGTTGCGTGAGACCTTCGCAGCAAGGTTGAGCAGCGTAAACTCGGGCGACGTGACATCAAATCCATGCTCAGTCTGCCTAAACGACCCAGGAGGTGGCTCTTGGGTCAGGAAATGCGATTTAAACAGGCTTCGCGACCCGGATTGTGCCCGGGTGAATACAAGCCTGTGAAGCGGTGCGTGAAGCAGGTCTTTTACAACCGCATGACTTCTGAGGCCGCAACATCTGCGATCCATATTGCCAAGGCTAATGGCAGGGTAAAGACCCAGTATTTGCGGCGGGATGCGGTGATAGTTAAAAGCAGTTTGGCCGCATAGCGTCAGATCCACGATGCCCTCCTGGCTGAAAAGCGTGCCTATGGATTAAGGAGTGCCAGCGTCAATTCGGAAGTATGCGGCAAAATCTGAACCCTGTGAGCAGACCTGGCTTTTGAGGCTAGTTTATCAGGCATTTTGTTGCGAAAAAACGGGGTGTGCTCGGAGGTCTCAGAATTTGCCGCATACTTCCGAAAACGACGTCTCTGCGGCACCAAAAATCGCCCCCAGAACCCTGAGATAATGAACATATGTAGCCGTTTGCCGCGAAATACCATCCGTTTAAGGAACCCGTCCCCAACGCGCGTCATCTTTACGGTTGAATAAATACACATCTATGGAATTACGTAAGAGAGGACTGTTCCTATGAGCTACAAGACCGTTTGCGTTGCTGGCGGCGGCGTGCTGGGAAGCCAGATTGCCTTTCAGGCTGCCTACTGTGGCTTCGATGTGACGATTTGGCTGCGCAGCAAGGGCAGCATCGGCCGCACCCAGCCCAAGATCGATCATGTGCGCGAGGAGTACATCGCGGCTATCGAGGGCATGGCGGACGGCACGGGCGAGTGGTGCGCCGGTATCGCCGATAGCGGCCAGCCCTTCGACAAGGAAGCGGCGCTCGCCGCCGTTGAGCGTGCCTACTCCACACTCAAGCTGGAGCTCGATCTTGCCAAGGCAGTGGCTGACGCCGACCTGGTTATCGAGTCTATGGCTGAGGATACCCAGGCAAAGATTGACTTCTACAAGAAGCTCGCCCCGGTCCTCCCGCAAAAGACTGTCGTCGTGACCAACTCCTCCACGCTGCTACCGAGCACCTTTGCCAAGTACACCGGCCGCCCCGAGAAGTACCTGTCGCTGCACTTTGCCAATTCCATCTGGAAGAACAACATGACCGAGGTCATGGCGCAGGACCAAACCGACAAGCGCTACTTCGACGAGCTTGTCGACTTTGCCAACGATATTCGCATGCTTGCCCTGCCCGTCAACAAGGAAAAGAACGGCTATCTGCTCAATTCCATGCTGGTGCCATGGCTGCTTTCGGGCCTTGATCTGTACGTCTCGGGCGTGAGCGATCCCAAGAGCATCGACCTCGCGTGGACGCGTGGCACCGGCGCTCCCAAGGGCCCGTTCCGCGTATTCGACACGGTGGGTATCCAGACGGCCTACAACATCGTCATGCAGTATCAGAAGGTGCCGGGCCTGGTGAGCCCGCTGCTCAAGAAGATGATGATGCCCTACAACTTTAAGGCCATGGCCTCCGTCCTCAAGAAAATGCTCGACGAAGGCAAGCTGGGCGAAAGCTCGGGCGAGGGCTTCTTCAAGTACTAAGAACGATCCCTCGGGGTCGGAGGAAAACGGATCATTTTCGGCCGCCAGCAGTGAGAAGATGGACCCAGAAATAGAAAGGAGTGGCAATGGGCTGGCTCGGGCTTTGAAGACAAGTTATTGCAGGCCCAGGGCGATTTCTCGCTCAATGCAGGCCAGCACAGCGTGACGTATCTGCCGAGTTCTGACACGGCAGCGACTGGTCGCTACCAGGTGCTGCTATACGACAACAACTTTGGTGCGGCCGAGAGCTATCCCAAGTTCGACTGGGGCCAGCTGGGCGCCGCGGTGGTGACCGACTACAGCAAGGGAACGCATTCGTTTGGGCGCATCTTTACGGTGGATGAGACCGCGCGCACCTACAAGCTTGTGGACCAGATCGCGGTGCCGTTCTCGGGCTACGTTAGTAGTGCGCAGCGCGTCGGCGATTCGAATAGCATGCTCGTGGCTTCGGGCCAGGCCAAGACCTTCACCGAGTACGATCGCTATGGACTTCCCATCGCCACCTACGAGATGGAAGCCGAGAAGTACATCTACCGCGTGTACAAGTACGAGCTGTAGCGCTGCGCTCTGCATCACTTCACGTCAAATTCCACGCGGTCGAGTTCAGGCACGTTGAGGTCGATGAGCTTGCGGGCGACGCGGCGATCGTGTGCCCCAAGCGCCTCGCTTGTCGTCACATGGGCGACGATTTCGCGCTCTACAATGCCTTCCTCGTCCCCTTCGGTGGCCGAGGTCTCGACGGCGACGGTGTAATCCTTAAAGCCTGGCAGCACCGCCGCAAGCTCGCGCGTGGTTTCGGTGACGCCGTAGCCGTCCTGCACGCCGGCCTGCGCCGAGCCAATGGAGCCTGCTGTCATGACGATGCAGGGGATGGCAAAGATCGTCGTGCCCACAATGATGCGGCGGCGCACCTTGCGCGACAGCTCGTCGACCTCGGCGTCTTCCTCAGCGGTCACAATGCCGTCGCCGTTCAGGTCGCGCTTGAGCGGCACGCGCAAAAGAAGCAGCACGGCTTCGGCAGCCAGTGCGATAAAGACCACGTTGATGCCAAACTCATAAAGTGCCGAGAGAAACAGTGATCCGCTTGCGATGGCGATGCCGTAGCCCGCCGCGCACAGGGGCGGCATGAGCGCGGGCGCCACGGCCAC
>CAJJYO010000093.1 GCA_905197385.1 uncultured Collinsella sp. | reverse complement strand
TGACCGTAGTAGTCGTTGACCTGGTTGACGATGGCGTCATGCGCGAGGCGCAACGCGTGCGTCGCCGCAACGTTACTATCGCCGCCATCCTGGCCCTCGTCTTTGTGCTGGCAGCTGGCATCTGGGCCTACACGGGTGTCACCGGCTCGTACTACCTGGGTACCTACCAGGGCAATGTCGCCGTCTGGCGCGGCCTGCCCGGCAAGCCACTCGGACTCAAGCTCCACTGGCTCGAAAGCGAACCCAGCATCAAGCTGTCCGACCTGCCCGAAGACACGCAAAACCGCCTCAAGGCGGGCATTCCGCAAACAAGTGTCGACGATGCGCAGGACACGATATCCAAGTACCGCCACCAGATCGACGAGGAGCAAACCCGCCAGGTGATCGACGCGCAAACGATTCGCGACAACACCAATCAGGGATCGACCTCCGAATCAGATTCCGAGAAAACCGCCGAACAGTCCGCCGAGGCCGAAGCCTCCGATAAGAATTAGAAAGGGAGTGCCGCTTATGAGTCGCCGCAACACCGAGCTGCTCTTGCTCATCGCCTCGGCGTTCCCCGTCATCCTGCTGTATGCGATGTACGTCCTCACCGCGGGCGCCGCCATCTCCTTTGAGACGCTCGCCGTACCGATCGGCCTCTTTGCCGCCTTCGCCGCGGCACATATCGCCGTGCGCATCTTGGCGCCCGGCGCCGACCCCGCCATCCTACCCATCGTATTTATACTTTCGGGCATCGGCATCACGTTCGTGACGCGTCTCGCCCCCGCTCTCGCCATCTCACAGCTCATCATCCTGTTTGTCTCGGTGGCGCTCATGGTGGGAACGCTCGCACTGGTCAAAAACCTCGACGTGGTCATGCGCTACAAGTACACCTTTGGCATTATCGGCATCATCCTGCTGATGCTGCCCATCTTTATCGGCACCACGATCTCGGGCTCCAAGCTCTGGATTCGCATCGCGGGCTTTACCATCCAGCCTGGCGAGTTCGCCAAGATCTTTATCGTCCTGTTCCTGGCCGGCTACCTAGCCGAGAACCGCGAGCTGCTCTCCATCTCCAACCGCAAGATCCTGGGCTTTAAGATCCCTCGTCTGCGACTGCTGCTGCCGCTGTTTGCCGTGTGGGGTGTGTGCCTGCTCGTCGTCGTCTTCGAACGCGACCTGGGTTCGGCCGTGCTGTTCTACACCATCTTCTTGCTGATGCTCTACGTTGCCACGGGGCACTTTTCGTATGTCGTTATCGGCCTTGCGCTCTTAGCCGTTGGAGCCGTGGGCGCCTACAAGTTCCTGTCGCACGTTCAGGTGCGTTTCCAGGTTTGGGTCGATCCGTTTAAGGACGCCCAGGGCCAGGGCTACCAGATTGTCCAGTCGCTCTTCTCGCTTGCCGACGGCGGTCTGGTCGGCGTTGGCATCGGCAACGGGATGGCCAACAACATCCCCGTCGTCGAGTCCGACTTTATCTTCTCGGCCATCGGCGAGGAGATGGGTCTTTTGGGCGGCGGCGCCGTGCTCATCCTGTTTATGCTCTTTGCCGTGCGTGGCCTCACCACAGCTGCCCGCGCTAAATCCGACCTCGCCGCCTTTAGCGCCACCGGTCTTACGGCAGCCATCAGCTTCCAGGCCTTTTTGATCGTGGGCGGCGTCACCCGCCTGATCCCGCTGACCGGCGTCACTCTGCCCTTTATGAGCCAGGGCGGCTCCTCGCTGCTGGCGAGCTTTATCATCGTCGCGCTCCTGCTGCGCGCCGGTGACGAGGCGACCGGACGCGAGGCCGAGCTTACCGGCACCGGCACCATGGCCGCCATCACCGATGATCAGGTCGCATCTGCCGCTGCCCCGACGGGCACGCGCTTTGCCACCTCGTCTTCCTACGGCAGCGGCAGCCATTCCGTCGGCTCGCGCATGCGCCGTCGCCTGCTCGACACGCCTGAATCCGGTGTGCTCGGCCGCGTGGCGCTCGCCAACCGTCTAACCCGTGCAGTGCTCGCCTTTACGGCGCTGTTCGCCATCCTTATCGGCAACCTCACCTATGTCCAGGTCATCAAGGCCAAGGACTATCAGGACATGCCGACCAACAACCACACCATCGCCCGCTCCAAGTACATCCAGCGCGGTTCCATCATCACGTCCGACGGCGTGACGCTGGCCGAGTCGCTGCAGCAGGAGGACGGCACCTACGTACGCTCCTACCCCAACGGTAACCTGGCAGCGCACGTGGTTGGCTATGTGAGCCAGCAGTATGGCACCACCGCCATCGAGAGCGTCATGAACGACACGCTCACCGGTTCTAAGGACTACTCCAGCTGGAACAACGCCATCGCGTCGCTCGCGGGCCAGACCCAGCCGGGCAACACCGCCAAGCTCACCATCGACTCGCGCATCCAGACGGCTGCTGAGCAGGCGCTCAAGGGCTTTAAGGGCGCTGTAGTGGTCATCGACCCGCGTACCGGCGCGGTGCTCGCATGTGCCAGCTCGCCCACCTACGACAACACCAACATCGATGCCCTGCTGCAGACGGGCGGCGGCGAGGACGGCTCCATGTACAATCGCGCCATGGACGCGCTGTACACGCCGGGCTCAACGTTTAAGGTCGTTACGCTTTCCGCGGCACTCGAGACCGGTACCGCCAGCCTGACCAGCACCTACCAGGCGCCCGGCTCCATGGACATCGGCAACGCACCGGTCACCAACTCTGCCAACGAGAGCTACGGCACCATCAGCCTGCAGCAGGCCTTTGCCGTGTCCTCCAACGTCGTCTTTGGCCAGGTGGCAAACGAAGTTGGCGCAAACACGCTCGTGCAGTTTGCCAACGCCTTTGGCTACGGCCAAAAGCTCGGCCAGGACCTGACCTCCTCGGCCTCCATCATGGCCGACCCGTCGCTCATGACCGAATGGGAGACCGCCTGGGCCGGCGCCGGCCAGCCTGTCGGCATGGACCACACGCCCGGCCCGCAAACCACCGTCATGCAAAACGCCGTGATTGCCGCCGCCATCGCTAACAGTGGCGTAGTCATGGACCCGTACTTTGTAGCCCAGGTACTCGCCCCGGACGGAACCGTGGTCAAGACCACGCAGTCCCGCTCGCTGGGGCAGGCCGTCAGCTCCGCCACGGCCGACCAGGTCAAGCAGGCCATGCTTGCCGTCGTCCAGTCCGGCACCGGCACCGATGCCCAGATCCCCGGCGTCAAGGTCGCCGGCAAGACCGGCTCGGCCGAGACCGGCGGCACCAACGTCAACTCGATGTTCGTTGGCTTTGCACCTTACGATTCACCCACGGTCGCCATCTCGGTGGCCTTGGAGGATTTCGACAAGCATGACGTCGAGGCCGCCAAGATCGCCGGCATCGTCCTGACCGCGGCGCTTGCCGCACAGGGAGCGTGATGCCCATGATCGAATCGGACACCCGAGGCGCGCCGCGGCCGAAGAGTTAGCGGCAACGCGCCACACGGCCCCAGCGGCCACATCGTAGGTACTACACACATCGTTGAGCGAATAGTTATGTTAGGAGCAGGAATGGAACAGAGGGTCCTCGGGGGAAGATACCTCCTCAAGGATAAGGTGGGAACAGGCGGCATGGCGACCGTCTACCGTGCACAGGACCAGGTCCTCGACCGCACGGTAGCCGTCAAGATCATGCTGCCGCAGTATGCTGGCGACGCAACCTTCGCCGCACGCTTTAAGCAGGAGGCCCAGGCAGCAGCCGGTCTCTCCTCCCCCTATATCGTGGGCGTCTACGATTGGGGCAAGGACGGCGACACCTATTACATCGTCATGGAGTACCTGCGCGGAACCGACCTTAAGAGCGGCATCAAGAGCCACGGCGCCCTCGACCCCAAGAAGGTCGCCCAGATCGGCTCGCAGATCAGCTCCGCGCTTTCGGTCGCCCACAAGCACGAGATCATCCACCGCGACATTAAGCCGCAGAACATCATGGTGCTGCCCGACGGCAACATCAAGGTGATGGACTTTGGCATCGCGCGCGCCAAGAACAGCCACCTCACGCAAGACAACAACGTGCTGGGAACCGCCCATTACGTCAGCCCCGAGCAGACCCGTGGTCAGGACCTTGGCCCCACCTCGGATATCTACTCGCTGGGCGTCGTGATGTATGAGTGCGCCACCGGCCGCGTTCCCTTTGACGGTGACGACGCCATCTCGGTCGCACTCAAGCAGGTCAACGAGCTGCCTATTCCGCCGAGCCAGATCAACTCCGGTGTCGACGCCGACCTTGAGCGCATCATCCTCAAGTGCATGGAGAAAGACCCGGCGAACCGCTTCCAGACCGCCGACGAGCTGCGTCAGGTGCTCAACAGCTACCTGTCGGGCCGTGCCGTCAACGTCTCGGAGCCCACGCGCATCATCGGTGCCCCCGGTGAGCTGGGCGCCACCAAGACTCGCGAGCTTTCCGATCAGACGCGCGCCATGGTGCGTCCCGTTTCGGGCGTGAGCGGCCAGAATACCGCCCGTAGCTCGGTTTCGGGCTCTACCGGCTCCTACGAGGTCGAAAAGCCCAAATCCAACAAGAACAAGATCATCGCCGCCGTGGTGGCAGCCGTTGCCGTCATCGGCATCGTGGTGGCCTTTGCCACAGGACTCTTTGGCGGCGAGCAGGTCACCGTGCCCGATGTGCTAGGCAAGGACCAGCAGACTGCCGTCGAGCTGATCAAGGAAGCCGGCCTCGAGGTCGGCACCATCGACCAAAGCTACAACGACGATGTCGACGAGGGCAAGGTCGCCGAGCAGACGCCCAACGGCAACACCAAGAAGGCCAAGGGCACCAAGGTGAACCTGGTAATCTCCAAGGGTCCCAAGCCCTCCGAGAAGGTTGAGGTTCCCCAGCTTGTCGGCCTGACCAAGGACCAGGCCGAGGCCGCGCTGGCAAGCGTTGGCCTGAAGGGCAACGCCTCCGAGGAGGCCAACGAGGCCGATGAGGGCCAGGTCTTTGAGCAGGGCACCGGAGCCGGTAAGGAAGTCGCGAAGGGCACGACCATCTCGTACAAGGTCTCGAGCGGCCCGGATACCACGTCCGTCCCCGATCTGACCGACATGACCGAGGCCCAGGCGCGCAACGCCCTCGATATGGCAGGCTTTGGCGTCGACGTTAGCTACCAGGAGAACGACTCAGTTGCCGAGGGCACCGTGATCAGCTGGAACCCCAGCGGTAAGCAGAAGCCCGGCGCCACGATTACCGTCGTCATTGCCAAGAAGTCCGGCAAGGCCACCGTCCCGGGCAACCTGTACGGCAAGAGCATTTCCGCCGCCGTTACCGCGCTCAACAACGCCGGTTTCTATAACATTGGCTTCTGTGACCAGAACGGCAATCCCGTAAGCGGTAACGAGGATGCCACCGTTACGGGCGTCTCCCCCACCGGCAAGCAGTCCACCGACAGCACGATTACGCTGACGGTCGCACTTTCTGGTTCGGGCTCGGGCTCTGGCTCGGGCACGGGTGACGATTCCGGTACGACCAACTAGTCGCCACCCCACCGCTCATCACGGCTCTCGCCGCAAACATATTCGCTCACAGGCGCCCGCTTGCTTCCCCAGCAAGCGGGCGCTTTCTTTATCTGAAGCAGCGAATACTCCGGCATGCCTTAAACCAGAAGAGCCCGGCACCGTAGCGGTACCGGGCTCGATATTTCTCTGGTGCCCCCGGGCGGATTCGAACCGTCGACACCCGCTTTAGGAGAGCGGTGCTCTATCCCCTGAGCTACGGAGGCATGTTGTACTAGTGTAGCAGATTTACGCCGTTGTAATACAGCGTATAGCCGCTCTTCGAAGTTGCGGTGGAACAGCCCTCCGGAAAGTGTGTCCCACTATCCAGGCAAATTCTGGGTCAAACTTTCCCAATGGGACCTCGCTGGAAACTGTGTCCCAGAATTTCGGCTCGAAACGGGACACGGTTTCCCAAACGACCCCGTTCCGGAAACTACATCCCGGAATCGGGCGGGGACTGCGGACGATTTCCTGGACCGCTAAATCGCGGCCATCCCCAGCGACGACCGGTAGTCGTCCGGCGTCGCGCCACCGAGCGCGTCGCTTGCCCGCTCGGAGTTGAAGCGCCCTATCCACGCGCCGAGGGCCTCGATGAACTCCCCGGGCGACCAGCCGGACCAGTCCCTCCCGTGGAAGAACTCCTTCTTGAGCAGGCCGAAGAAGCCCTCCATTGCGGCGTTGTCGGGGCTGCAGCCCTTGGCCGACATGCTCCTGACCAGGCCGTTCCGCTCGCATATCGATATCCAGCCCGGCCAGCGGTAGTGCACGCCGCGGTCGGAGTGGATCACGGGGCGCTCACCGGGCGCCAGCCGGGAGCACGCGTCCGACAGCGTCGAGTTCGCGAGGTCGGCGTCCGGGTGCTCACCCGCCCGCCAGGCGACGACCGAGGAGTCGAAGCAGTCCCTGATGGCGGACAGGTACACCTTGCGGCCCGTCGGCAGCCTGAACTCGGTTATGTCGGTGAGCCACAGGAAGTTCGGCAGGGCCGAGCGGAAGTCGCGGCGCACGAGGTTCGGCGGGGCGGGGGTCACCTCGCCGCCGTAGGAGCTGTAGGCGCCGGCCCTCCTCCTCATCCACC
>CAJJYO010000092.1 GCA_905197385.1 uncultured Collinsella sp. | reverse complement strand
CCCACGTGGCTGCCGAAGGAGCCGCTGATCCACTCGATGTCGCCGTCCTCGTCCACGCGCGCACGCTTGGTGTTGAGGTTGTACATGTTCTTGGACCAGTTCTCGATGGTCGAGTAGCGCAGGTGTGCGCGTTTGCCCACAAAGAGCTCCACAGCACCGGCGTGGAGGTTTGCCACGTTGTACTTAGGCGCGGAGCAACCCTCAATGAAGTGCAGGTCGGCATCGTCCTCGACGATGATGAGCGTGTGCTCAAACTGGCCAGCGCCCTTGGCGTTGAGGCGGAAGTAGCTCTGCAGCGGGAAGTCGAGCTTGGCACCCTTGGGCACGTAGACAAACGAGCCGCCCGACCACACGGCACCGTGCAGCGCCGCAAACTTGTGGTCGGTGGGCGGGATGAGCGTCATGAACTTCTCGTGGATGAGCGGCTCCCACTGCGGGTCGTGCAGGGCCTCCTCGATGCCGGAGTAGACGATGCCCATCTTGGACGCCGTGTCCTGCATGTTGTGGTAGACCAGCTCGGAGTCGTACTGCGCGCCGACACCCGCTAGGTAGCTGCGCTCGGCCTCGGGGATGCCCAGGCGCTCAAATGTGTTCTTGATGTCGTCGGGCACCGACTCCCAGTCGTGTTTTTGGTCGGTGTTGGGCTTGACGTAGGTGACGATGTTGTCCATGTCCAAGCCCTCGATGGAGGGGCCCCACGTCGGATCCGGGAAGCGGTTGAAAATCTCGAGGGACTTGAGGCGCAGGTCGAGCATCCACTGCGGCTCGTCCTTCTTGGCGCTGATCTCGCGCACGATGTCGGGCGTGATGCCGGCGTCGAGGCGCTCGAATCCCTCCTCGCCATAGGTGAAGTCGTAGAGGCTGCGGTCGATGTCCGCGACCTCGGTGCGGTTCTTGGTCATTGCGTCGCCCCTTTACGCCTGCTGCTCGGCAGCGGCGGCTTCGGCCTGGGCGCGCTGCTCGGCGGCCTCGCGCTCGAAGGTCTCAAAACCGTTCTTGTCGATCCAGGGAATGAGCGAGGCGTCGTCCTCGCGTACGATGTGGCCCTTGACCATAACGTGGACGCGGTCGACATCCAGGTGCTCCAGGATGCGCGTGTTGTGCGTGATGATGAGCATGGAGCCGTCGCAGCTCTTGCGGTAGGCGTCCATGCCGTGGCTGACGGTGGAAAGCGCGTCGACGTCCAGACCAGAGTCGGTCTCGTCGAGGATGGCGAGCTTGGGCTGCAGCAGCAGAAGCTGGAGCATTTCGACCTTCTTCTTCTCGCCGCCCGAGAAGCCCACGCCCAGCTCGCGGTTGAGATAGGCGGTATCCATGTTGAGCTCGGCCGCGAGCTCCTTCACGCGGCGGCGGAACTCCTTGCCCTTCATCTCCAGGCCGGGGCGGCCGGCGATGCTGGCGCGCAAAAAGCTCGACAGCGGCACGCCCGGAATTTCGACCGGAGCCTGGAAGCTCAGGAACAGGCCGGCGCGTGAACGCTTGTCGGTGGTGAGCTCGGTGATGTCCTGGCCGTCAAAGACGATGCGGCCGTCGTTGACGGTATAGACGGGGTCGCCCATGACCAGGTGGCCGAGGGTGGACTTGCCGGCTCCGTTGGGGCCCATCAGCACGTGGGTCTCGCCGGCGGCGACGTTGAGGTTGACGTTGTGGAGGATGGTCTTCTCGTCCACGGAGGCGGTCAGACCTTCGATGGAAAGCAGCGGATTTGCGCTCATGCTGTCCCTCTCTGTATATGGTGTACTCATAGGTGTACTAAACCCTAGGAATCTTCTCGGAATAAAGTTACTATGGGTTCGGCGTTAGTCAAGGGAAAACCCGACTAATCCACTCGACTTTTTAGATGTGGGACATAATAATCAGGCTTGTTTGCCCCGCGTGCATAAGATTTGGGACAAACAAAGCTGGTTATATTGTCCCAGATGCGATGGGAGGGTAGGTATGCTCATTTCTTCCAAGGGCCGCTATGCCCTCCGACTGATGATCTATATCGCGGCGCTCGGTGACGCCGAGGGCAAGATTGCCCTGCGCGAGGTTGCCGACCGCGAGCATATCTCACAAAAGTATTTGGAGCAGCTGGTTCGTCCGCTTATGAAGGCGGGCCTGCTTAAGAGCGTGCGCGGCAAGGGCGGTGGCTACATGATGGCCAAGGACCCCGCCGAGGTGCGTGCCGGCGACATCCTGCGTGCCGTCGAAGGCAGCACGGCTCCGGTGGCGTGCGATGGCATCGACAACAGCTGCGCCCGCAGCGACCTGTGTTCCACCGTCAAGTTCTGGCGCGGTTTGGACGACGTGATCGAAAAGTACGTCGACGGCGTGACGTTGGCCGACTTGGCCGCCGTTCCCGAGATCAACTTTGACATTAAGCTGTAGGTTGAGCGCAATTCCTTAAGATTTCGCGGAGGGTTGTTGCCATTTACCGAGGGGTTGTTGTGCAACAACGGGCGAGCTGCAATACTTATTTTTATCTTTGCAAACTGAACTTTAACTATACCAATGCAGGGAGGATCTTATGCAGCCCAAGCATTCCGCGATTGTTGCGGGCCTGACGCTGGCGCTTTCGTTTGGTGCCGTTTCCGCGCCGGCACCCGCCGCCGCCGAGGAGCCCACGCCGGGCGTTGCCTCGGATGCCACCGATATCGATAAGGGCCTTTACACCCAGCAGTCCTTCTCGGGCGTGCTGAGGTCGGTCCAGGGCGTTTCGTTTGTCAACGTGACTCCCGAGATGAAGTACTTTACCAAGTACGAGAGCCATGGTAACTACAACCAGGGCTTTTCGTACGGTGACGGCTATAACGCGTTGGGCTATTACCAGTTCGACCGCCGCTGGTCGCTCATTCCGTTTATGAAGCAGGTCTACAACTACAGCCCCGAAAAATACAGCATGCTCAAGGATGCGATTGATCGCGGCAGCGAGATTTCCAACGCGAGCAATGCCATGTACGAGAACGGTCAGCTCACCGAGTTGGGCCGTATTGCGCAGGAGGCCTTCCAAGGTGCGTACAACACCGATCCTGTTGAGTTCTCAGCACTTCAAGATGCTTATGCGTACAACTCGTACTATGCGGTGACCGAGGCGTGGCTCAAGAGCGGCCTGGGTATTGATATTTCGGGCCGCGCCGACTGCGTCAAGGGCATGGTGTGGAGCATTACCAACATGTGCGGCACTGGTGGCTGCAGGGACTTTTTCCGCTGGGCGAATCTTTCCAACGATATGTCCGATCGTGAGTTTGTGACGGCGCTTTCCTACAGCGTGGTCAATAACGTGGCGACCAAGTATTCGAGCCAACCCCAGTATCATGAGGGCTGGAAGAACCGCTACCGCAACGAGCTAAAGGACTGCTTGGTTTATATCGCTGAGGACGAGGCTGCCGCCGCGACGCCCGTGCAGCCCGAGCCCACACCGGCGCCCTCGCCGACACCTGATTCGAATGACGACTCGAGTGACGATGCCAACGATGACAGGATGGATGCGCCCTCGACCGATGCTGACGGTAATGGCTCTGCTGGTGGCACTACCAACGACGGCTCTACCTCGAACGGCTCCGATTCGAACGGCTCTGCTGCGGGCGATTCGCCTTCAAGCTCTGCCGGCAATACGGACAGCGACGCTTCTGGTTCGACCGGCGCTGACACCTCTAACTCATCTACCGGCTCGAGCGATTCGTCCGTTGACACCGGCTCTAACAACGGCTCCGGCTCTGACGCAACCCCTGATTCCGATGCTTCCAAGGACGATTCGAATAAGGCGCCGGACGCTCCCGTTGCTTCGCCGGACAAGAAGCCTTCTTTCTCCGAGCAGCTTGGTTCTACGCTGGGTTCTTCGCTGATGGCTGGCGTCAATAACGGCTCGGCCCAGAACAAGGACAACTCTGATCAGGCTTCCACGGAAAAGACCGAAGCCGCAAAGGGCGACTCCAAGGACAAGGCTTCCGAGAAGACCGAATCCGATAAGGGTTCTAGCTCTGAGGAGAAGGACGACAAATCCGCTCAGAAGAAGGACAAGAGCAAAACCGAGGGCGAAAAGAAAAAGACCGAGGACGAAAAGAAACAGTCCGAAGACGACGACAAGAGCGGTGCTGACAACCAGAATCAGGAGCAAAATGACTCCAAAACGGTGACCACCACGACCACGACGACTACAGCTACCAAGTCCTCGGGCGGCAACATGCCCAAGACGGGCGATCTGATTGTGATGGCGAGCCTTGCCAGCGCGAGCTTGGCCACACTGGGCGCTACGTCTATCGTAAGTGGTAAGCATAAGCTCGATCAGCAGAAGAAGGCTTCTGGGGAGGACGGCTCGGAGGAGTAGCCTCTCGGTTGCCAGATAACTAAAGAATCGGGACGGGGTCCGGTGCGAATGCGTCGGGCCCCGTTTTGTTGTGCAACGATTGGTTGTGCCCCCTCACGCCTCTTGTTGCTACCGTTGCCCGATATGTTTGCGCGGTGACATCGGTACATGCGATGCGGTCATTACAATTGGCGTCGTGCTGCGATTTAGGGGGAACGTTTTGGTGTCTGAACAGGCAAATAATGGTCGTGCTGCCGGCTTTGACGTGCGTTTGATTGGCTGTGTCGACGATGCAGTTTTGCCCATTGGCATGCACGACTATGCGGAGGCTCTTGGTTGCTGCACGCTGGTCGACAAGACCATGTTTATTGCCGATGCGTTGGACTGCGACGCGTCCGTTGTGGTGTGCTGTCGACCCGAGGGTTTTGGCAAGAGCATGAACTTGTCGATGCTCAGGGCTTTTCTGGAGCGTCCTGCGGTCGGTCGCGCCGGTCGGAGCTCGTTTGCCGATGCTCAGATTTGGGATGCAGACGGCGGGCGTTATCGGGATGAGTATGCTTGCTATCCGGTGATATCGCTGGACTTTTCTGGCGCTACGAGGCGTGGCCCCGCTGTTGCCGGCGTCGTGCGCGATGTCCTTTCGGGCGAGTGCGCTCGCTTGTTGGCGCTCTTGGGGGCTCCGGATTTAGCTCGAGATAAGGTGCGTCACATCGAACGCGTCGCGCGCGGCGTGGCGAGCGCGGACGAGGTTGACTCGGTGCTCGGTGTGCTCATAGAGCTGCTGGAGATGGCCTGCGATGAGCAGGTTGTATTGCTCGTTGATGGGTACGACGCGGCGAGGTTGGGCCGTGCGAGCGCGAGGGGCGCTTCCGGCGCCGATTCGGCGGATCTATTTGATCGCGTGCTTTTCGAGGCCATTGCCACTGCGGGCGATTCGTTGCGGCTGACGTGTCTGATGGGGGAGTGTCCCCGTCCTGCTGAAGTGGCGCTTTCTTTGCATGGCTGCTCGTATTGTCTGACGACGCCGCTTTCGACCTGGTGTGACCGTTGGTTCGGCTTTTCGGATGCCGAGGTCCAGGCTCTGTTGAATCATGCTGGGCGCGAGGAATACCTTGATGATGCGCGTGAATGGCTCGAGGGGTATCGGTTTGGCAGGGCCTATTGCTCGAGTCCAGAGCGTGTGATCGGTTTTCTGGACCGAGGCTGCACGGCGCCTGTGCGTGCCGATCTGTATGGATATGCCGATTGCCTGAGTAGGGTAGTTGCCGGGTGGAATCTCGACCGCCTTTCGGTCTTCTTTGATTTGCTCGAGGCCCATGGGTGCGCTGAGGTCCCGCTTTGTTTGGGCACTGCAGAGCCAGATGTCTCGCCTGACGATGGCATGTGGACAGCGCTATATCTGTCCGGTTTTCTTACGACGGATATGACTGAGGAGCCAGAGCATGGCGATCGCCTCCGTGCTTTGCGATTGCCCAATAACGAGCTTCGACAGGCCTTGCGTCTAGTGATTGTTGAGTGGTTTGAGTGCGCTGCCGAAGACATTCGAGACGTCGATGCGTTTCGCGACGGGCTGTGCCGTGGGGATGAGGATGCGGTGAGGCGGGCGCTAAGCCGCATCCTGGGTGATGCGGGAATCGGTGAGACCGACCTAGATACGCCGCTGCCATATCATCTGCTCTTGCAGGGGCTCTGCTTTGGCTTGCCGGGCTATGCCAATCCTGCCTCGAGGCGAAAGTGTGGCGCGGGTCGCTGGGACATCCAGGTTTTCCCTACGGGTGCTGTGTTCGACGTAGCAGACACGATTGGCATGCTGGACGAGCGCCCGCTGATAACGACTAACTTGATGTATGACCCCGATGTGGATGCGTTGGGCCTGGAATTGCTGGCCGTGCAGTCGCTACTCGACATAGAGCGCGGCGGCATCGACGAAATCCGTGTACCGCGCCCCGGCGTGGGTCGCATGCGCTGGGGGTTCGGTTTTGATGGGCAGCGTGTGTCCGTGGTGTGCCAACGTCTGTAGCGGCGGTCGAAAGCCCTTTACTGTTCCGTGTCCTTCAGGGGTGGCATGGGCTTCCAGTTGGGATCCTTGATGATCTTGCGGGCGTCCTTCATGCCTCGGCGCAGCGCCGGAATGCCGGTCTTAAAGCACTTGTCGACCGCGGCCAGGCGAATGAATTCCTTGCAGAAGGTCGCGGCGTTGCCCAGACGGAACAGCGCTGGGCGGTAGTCGCCGTAGATCTGCATGTAGCGTGCCAGATAACCGCGGTTGCGCATGATGTAGTAGCGGTTGGTGTCGCTCGTGGAGTTGAGCTGTCGTTTGC
>CAJJYO010000091.1 GCA_905197385.1 uncultured Collinsella sp. | reverse complement strand
GCACGCGCTTGGAGTCGAGTCGCCTTAAGGTGCCGCACGTGGGCTGGGACCAGGTGCACATGACGCCCGCCGGTGCGGCCGATCCACTGCTTGCCGGTTTTGCCGAGGGTGCCAACATGTATTTCACCCACAGCTATGCGGTGGCCGACGATGCCGATGCCGCCGATGTGCTGGCGCGCACGCACTATACGCGGAGTTTCCCGTGCATCGTGCGCCACGGCAACGTGTGGGGCTGCCAGTTCCATCCCGAGAAATCCTCCGCGCTGGGTCAGCGCATCCTTAAGAATTTCGTCAGCATCGTCGAGGAGGTCGGCCGATGATCCTGTTTCCCGCAATCGATCTGATCGGCGGCAAGGTCGTGCGCCTGGAGCGCGGCGACCGCAGCCGCTGCAAGGTATATTCCGACGACCCCGTGGCCGTCGCTCGCTCGTTTGCCGAGCAGGGCGCAAGCTGGGTGCACGTCGTCGACCTGTCCGCTGCCTTTGGCGAGGACGAGGACACCTGCGCTGCCAACTCGGCGGCGATCAAGGCCATCTGCGGCGTCGACGGTCTGTCCGCGGACGTGGGCGGCGGCGTCCGCTCGCTCGCACGCATCGACGAGCTGGCCGGCTACGGCGCATGCCGTATCGCGCTGGGCACCGTGCTGGTGACCGAGCCGGGTTTTGCCGAAGTGGCGGCCCAAGGCTTTGGCGAGTTGCTGGTGGCAGACATCGCCGCGCGCGACGGCCAGGTCAAGGTGAATGGCTGGCGCGACGGCGCGGGCGTGGCGCTCGACGATGCCGCGGCGCAGCTCACCGAGCTGGGCTTTAAACATCTGGTGTACACCGACATCGCGCGCGATGGCATGCAGACGGGTATCGATGTGGCGACGTATCGCCACGTGGCCGAGGTCGCGGGTTTTCCTGTCGTGGCTTCGGGTGGTATCTCGACGCTCGACGATATCCGCGCGCTTGCCGCGGTGGGCGAGGATGCCATCGAGGGCGCCATTACCGGCCGTGCGCTCTACGAGGGCAATTTTACGCTGGCCCAGGCGCTGGCTGCCGCCCGAGGGGAGGAGTAGCCCATGCTTACCAAGCGCGTGATTCCCTGTCTGGACGTCAAGGACGGCCGCGTGGTCAAGGGCGTCAACTTTGTGAGCTTGCGCGACGCGGGCGATCCGGTGGAGCTGGCGCGCGCCTACGACCGCGAGGGTGCGGACGAGGTCGTATTTTTGGACATTACCGCGACGAGCGACAACCGTGCGACGACCATCGAGATGGCGGCGCACGCGGCCGAGGAGCTGGCCATTCCCTATACCGTGGGCGGCGGCTTTCGCGACCTGGCGGGCATGCGGACCATGGTGGCTGCCGGTGCCGACAAGGTATCGCTCAACTCTGCCGCAGTGCGCGACCCATCGCTGATCAGCCAAGCTGCCGCGGCGTTTGGCAGCCAGGCCGTGGTCGTGGCGATCGATGCCAAGCGCGTCGGTTTGCCCGGCGCATCCGGTACCGACAAGTGGGAGGTCTTTACCGCAGGAGGCCGCAACGCCACGGGTATCGGCGCGGTGGCGTGGGCCGAGGAAGCGGCTCGTCGCGGCGCCGGCGAGATCTTGCTCACCAGCATGGATCGCGACGGCACCAAGGCCGGCTTTGACCTGGCACTCACCCGTGCCGTGGCGCGCGCGGTGCCGATCCCGGTGATTGCGAGCGGAGGCGTGGGCACGCTCGAGCATTTTGCCGAGGGCGTGATCGAGGGCGAAGCCGATGCCGTGCTGGCGGCGAGCGTCTTTCACTTTGGAACCTTCAGCATTCGCGAAGTCAAAGAGTATATGGCCTCTCAAGGTATTCCTGTGAGGTTGGACTTCTAATGCTGCGGGCTTCGCTGCGGCTTGTCCAGGCACCGCATCTTGCCGTTCAAACCGTCGCTCGCGTACCAAAGTACGCGTCGCTCCTCTTTCGCGGCAACCTGCGGCACCTGGGCAAGCCTCGCCGACCTGCGATGTTCACGGTAATTACTTGGGAGGAATGATGACTGAGGTGGTAAATGCTACCGAGCTGAAATACGACGCCCGTGGGTTGATTCCTTGTGTGGTTCAGCAGTATGACACCGGCGAGGTGCTTATGGTTGCTTGGATGAACGAGGAGTCGGTGGGGCTGACGCTCAAGACCGGTACCACGTGGTTTTGGAGCCGCAGTCGCCAGGAGCTCTGGAACAAGGGCGCGACGAGCGGCAATATGCAGGAGGTCAAGGAGCTTTGGGCCGACTGCGATAGCGATACGCTGCTGGTCAAGGTTGACTCGCCGGGTCCGGCCTGCCATACCGGCAACCGTACCTGCTTCTTTAAGAAACTCGCGTAGGGCGGGCGCTCGATTAGACGCTCGGCCAACCAGAAAGGATTGAACTATGGGTGTGCGCACCGCAAACGTTCAGGATGGAAATATCGGTGAGACGCTGACGGGGCTCGCCGAGGTGATTCACGGCCGTCGCGACGCATCGCCGCAGGAGAGCTACACCGCTCGTCTGTTGACCGACGTCGAGGACGAGCTGCTCAAGAAGCTTGCCGAGGAGGCGAGCGAGGTGATCATGGCCTGCAAGGATAACGATCACGATCACATCCGCTACGAGGCCGGCGACCTGGTCTACCACCTGCTCGTGACGCTCGAGCGCTACGGCATCACCCTCGACGAGCTGGCCGGCGAACTCAACGCCCGCCGCCACTAGTCGTTTGGGACAGTCTTTGTTGGTGTAACGGGGTCATGGAAGTTGCGGTGAAATAGGGACTGTTTAAGCGCTTCATCAAGCAAAACAATCCCTATTTCACCGCAACTTATGAAGGGATGGCTAGGCGAGGGGCGTGGATTCCCATTCGCCGGTGGCGTGGGGGATGTCGAAGGTTCGATAACCGCAGTCGTAGGCGTGGGCCTGGGCCTCGCGGATGTTCCAGCAGATGTCGCAGGCGCGGTGCGCGTCCGAGCCAAAGGTAATCGGTACCTCGGCGTGGGCGAAGCAACGCAACAGCCCAGTCGCGGGATAGTAGTCGTCGAGGCCCTTGCGGGGTGCGGCGGTCGAGACCTCAACGCGGCGACCCGTATCGTGCGCGCACTCGGCCATCTGCTGCCAAAACGGTGCGGGGTCAAAGTCGGGCGCAAAGCCTTCCTTCGAAAAGCGCATGACCAGGTCGGGATGAGCCATCACATCAAAGTTAAGTGGGCTTTCGCAGGCGCGGCACCAGTCGTCGACATAGCGCTCCCATACGCCGCGCACGCCCAAGTTTTCCCAAACATGCAGGTTGGTGTCGTCGTCGATCCAACCGCAGCTCGAATCGGGCGTATCGGGACGAGCGGCGTCCTCCGTCCCCGCCGTGCCCGCAGCGCCTGCCGCAATATCGCCTGGGTTGCCAATCCAATGCACACTGCCCAGGCACACGACGGCGCCCTGGGACCAACGATCAACCAAAGGCTCGCAGCCCTCGTACCAATCGCATTCAAAGCCATAGATAAAGCTGAGCTCCGGCGCAATCTGCGCGGCAAGCTTGCGAGCATCCTCAAAAGCCAGACGATGTGCCGGCAGGTCGCCCTCAGTAACCTGCACTTCGCAGTTGGCATCCATGCTGGCGGGCAGGGTGAGATGGTCGGTTGAGACCATGACGCGGCAGCTGGCCGCAGCAGCGGCGCGAACGTTGTCCTCAAACGAGGCATGACCGTCCGAGAACGAGGTGTGGGTGTGGCAATCGACCAGCGGGCAAGCAGGCATGGCAGCTCCTTTGCGTCAAGCGAATCCGCTTCATTGTAATGGCGCAGCCTCGGCGCGTCGTGCACGCGGGGGGCCGAAATCGACTGGAAAGGGTGCGCGGTGCGGCTCTACTCCAATACATGTACATCAGCCTCCAAAAGCTGCAGAAAATGACATGTTTGGAGGCTGATGTACATGTTTGGATGAGGCGGTGGAGTGTCGGTTTCTTGCGGGCAAGGAAAATCGCGCTCATCGCGCGCCGTCACATCCGCGCCGCCCGCGATGTGCTAGCGTTTGGATGAACAAAACGAGCCCGCGCGGAAAGGATCCGGACCGTATGCAATGCGATAGCACATCCCCGCTGTCCCGCGAGACCGATGCGCCCGAGACCATCGTCAAGCTGGAATGCGACATCGACGACGCGTCGCCCGAGGTGCTCGCCTACGCTGCCGACCGCCTGCGCGAGGCGGGTGCGCGCGAGGTGCATTGGCTGCCCCTCTATTGCAAGAAAGGCCGTCCCAGTTGGCAGCTACAGGTAATCTGTGCTCACGAGGATATCGAGCGCCTGCAGACGATTATCTTTTTGGAAACCACGACCAACGGCATTCGTCGCCAGGTCATGGAGCGCGTTTGCCTGCCACGCCGCTTTGAGCGCGTAACGACGCTATGGGGCGAGGTGTCCGTCAAGGTGGCAACCCTGCCCGACGGCAGCGAGCGTGCAGCGCCCGAGTACGAGGACTGCGCCCGTCTCGCTCGCGAGCACAATGTGCCGCTCCAGCGCGTGATGCAGGCGGCACAAGCCGTGGCACTGCGATTTGAATAACGCGGCTGGTGGCGACATCCTGCGCCCAGCCATATCAACCCCATTCGAAAGGATCTCCCCATGAAATACCTCATCGCCTCCGACATCCACGGCTCGGCATATTGGGCCGAGCGCCTGGTTGCCGCCATCGAGTCCCAGCAGCCCGACCGCATCGTGCTGCTGGGCGACCTGCTCTATCACGGTCCGCGCAACGACCTGCCGCGCGATTACGCCCCCAAGCGCGTGATCCCGCTGCTCAACGCCCTGGCCGACCGCATCATCGCGGTACGCGGCAACTGCGATGCCGAGGTCGATCAGATGGTGCTCGACTTCCCCGTCATGGCCGACTATGCCATGCTGTTCGACGAGACCGGCCGCGAGCTGTTCCTGACGCACGGCCATGTCTTTGGCGCCGGCATGCACAACAGCGTCGACCACGCGCCCGCGCTGCCCGAGGGCTCCGCGCTCGTCTACGGTCACACGCACATCAAGGTCAACGAGGAGGGCGCCGCGCACCCGGGCCTGTGGCTCTTCAACCCCGGCAGCGTGAGCATCCCCAAGGACGGCACGCATAGCTACGGCATCTACGAGGGCGGTGCGTTCCGCCACGTGATCCTGGAGGAGGAATAACCATGGCGCAGCACATGGCTCAGCAAAATGCCGAGGGTTCGCGTGACCTGTCCACGCTGATAGACGCGTCGGCCGAGCTGCAGCATCTGGTGCAGACCATCTGGCGTCTGCGTCAGCCCGATGGCTGCCCGTGGGATCGCGAACAGACACACCGCAGCATCGGCAAGAACATGATCGAGGAGGCCTACGAGGCACTCGACTGCATCGAGGCGGACGACGCGGTTCACCTACGCGAGGAGCTGGGCGATGTGCTCATGCAAGTAGTACTGCATGCGCAGATTGCGGCGGACGCCGGCGAGTTTACGCTGGCCGATGTGGCGCGCGATATCGACGCCAAGCTCATCCGTCGCCACCCACACGTGTTTGGCGATGCGGATGCCGAGAGCTCCGACGAGGTGCTCAAGATTTGGGACGAGGTCAAGCTTGCCGAGAGGGCTGCCAAGGACAAGGCCGTGGCGGCGGGCGAGGCCGCGCCCGAGGGTCTGCTCGACGGCGTGCCCACGCATCTGCCGGCGCTGATGCAGGCTCAGAAGGTGTCGCGCAAGGCGGCTGCCGTGGGCTTTGAGTGGGAGACGGTCCAGGACGTGTGGGACGAGGTCGCCGAGGAACGTGCCGAGTTTGAGGCCGAGGCCCCCGGAACGCCCGAGCGCGAAATGGAGTTTGGCGATCTGCTCTTTGCCCTGGTCAACGTCGCGCGCAAAGAGGGGATCGACGCCGAGAGCGCCCTGCGCGCCAGCACGGCAAAGTTCCGCCGCCGCTGGGCCGCGATGGAGCAGATGGCGGCCGATGCTCACGTGGATCTTGCCGAGCTTTCGACCCACGGCCTCAACGACCTGTGGGATGCCGCAAAGGCGGAGGAGTAAGACTGCGGGAACGACGGGCTGATACGCCTCATCGTTCCCGCTAAATTTTTCGAAAATCAAGTGTATCCCTCGGCTAACTTAGGGCATAATGCAAAAAGTGCGACATGGCTAACTTACGGAGACGCACCGATGGTGCACGGTCAGCCGGTCGCTTGCATCCACTACGTTTCCAAGTGAGAGGGAGACAACATGAGCGATATTTTGGACGTCTACGGTCGCGAGGTGCTCGACAGCCGCGGCAACCCCACCGTCGAGGTCGAGGTCGTGCTCGAGGACGGCAGCTTTGGCCGCGCAATGGTGCCTTCGGGTGCTTCGACTGGCGCCTTTGAGGCCTGCGAGCTACGCGATGGCGACAAGGGCCGCTACCTGGGCAAGGGCGTTTCGCAGGCCGTCGAGCACGTCAACAACGAGTGCGCTAACGCCGTCGTGGGCCTCGACGCCTTCGACCAGCGCGCCGTCGATGCCGCGCTGATTGCCGCGGACGGTACCCCCAACAAGACCAAGCTCGGCGCCAACGCCATCCTGGGCGTGTCGCTGTACCAGTACCTGGGCGGCGTCAACGCCCACCTGCTGCCCACACCTATGATGAACATTCTCAACGGCGGCGTGCATGCCGACAACAACGTTGACTTCCAGGAGTTCATGATCATGCCCGTGGGTGCTCCGAGCTTTGCCGAGGGCCTGCGCTGGTGCGCCGAGGTCTACCACACCCTCAAGGGCGTGCTGCACGAGGCCGGCCTGGGCGGCGGCGTGG
>CAJJYO010000090.1 GCA_905197385.1 uncultured Collinsella sp. | reverse complement strand
CGTCTGAACAGCAATCGCTAACGCAGCAGCTGCAGGATATTACACATAAAACACGGGCGCAGGTCGCTGTATTAGTAGTGCCGTCCACCGGAGACGATTCCATTGAACAATATGCAGCACGCGTTTTTGATAGCTGGAAACTGGGAGATAAGCAGAGAAACGATGGTATTTTACTTCTGGTTGCCTGGGAGGAGCATGCTGTTCGTATTGAGGTTGGCTACGGGCTGGAAGGGGTGGTTACCGACCTGCAAGCGGCGAAGATTATCAGAGATATTTTGATCCCTGCCTTCAAAAGTGATGACCTGATGGGTGGATTAACACTGGCAAGCGAAAATATCGGCGCGCTTCTGTTGAATGGTGAATTATCGGAAGACAGGGGGGATTATTACAGTATCAATCCCTTTATTCCATTATCGCTTGCTGTAATTATATTGCTGGCGGTACTTTCATATTTTATTGTTTTTACCGATCCGTCGAATTTACCCTGGATCACTCTCACTGGCGCCATTTACGGGATGGTATTCCTCTATGTTGCCGAGCCAGGACCATGGACCAATTTAATCGTTGCCTGCGGTATGCTCACGCCTTTTGCCATCGTACCACTGCTTATTTTTTGGCTTATCGTTAATAAAAAGCTACGCGCTAAATACAAGAAGCTCGGTAAAGAAAGAGCTTCAAGAAAAGGTTCTTCTTCATCCTCTTCCGGTGGCGGCTCAAGTGGCGGAGGCTCAGGCGGTGGCTTTAGCGGCGGGGGCGGTTCTTCTGGCGGTGGCGGCGCGTCCGGTCGCTGGTAACTCAACCATAAAAAATGCCAGCCCGAAGGCTGGCATTTTTAAATCAGATAAAGTCAGACTTATGCCTGGCCTTTGATCTCTTTACGACCGTTGTACGGTGCTTTTTCGCCCAGAGCTTCTTCGATACGAATCAGCTGGTTGTATTTAGCAACACGGTCAGAACGGCTCATAGAACCAGTTTTGATCTGGCCTGCAGCAGTACCAACAGCCAGGTCAGCGATGGTAGCATCTTCAGTTTCGCCAGAACGGTGAGAGATTACTGCAGTGTAGCCAGCGTCTTTCGCCATCTTGATTGCAGCCAGAGTTTCGGTCAGAGAACCGATCTGGTTGACCTTGATCAGGATGGCGTTGGCGATGCCGTCTTCGATGCCCTCGGCAAGGATATCGGGATTGGTCACAAAAATATCGTCGCCCACCAGTTGGACCGAAGCGCCCAGACGATTGGTAAGCAGCTTCCAGCCTTCGCGGTAGTTGTGCTTGATAAGCTCCTCGGCGGCGTCAAAATCGCCCTCCTTGGCCTTTTGCACGGCATTGATGTACATGCTCTTGGCGGTACCGACGTAGCTGATGATCTCGAAGCAGGTCATCTGCAGTTCGTTCATATCCTCCATGCGGAGCACCTAGCCCATCACGCTGACGCAGTGGTCGATGATGCCGGCAGCGTTCATGCGGCCGTAGTCGACCATGTTGATGACCTCGACCGGAAAACGACCGGCGGCCTCCTTCTCAAAATCGCCCTTGGTGTAGCCGATCTGCGGACCAAGCAGCAACATGTCGCACTCGTCCAGGTGATCGTGGGCCTCGTTCATGGGACGAGCCTCGACCTCAATATCCAGACCACGGTTTGCAACCTCGGCCTGCATCTTCTGGACCAGCAGGCTCGTGGACATGCCGGCATTGCAGCAGAGCATGATCTTCTTCATGGTTTCCTCCTTATAACTGCGCGGCGCGCAGACGACAACTGGTTGTATTCCTTGCGGCTATTGTGCCCGCTCCCCTGTATCTTTAAGCAAGGGAGAGAGCCGCGGGCACCGGCACCGCGTACCGGCGCCCGCAAAGGTGAAAGGGACGAACGTTAGGCGTTCTACTCGGCGAGAGCCTCCTGCTTGGCGATTGCCTTCTCGGAAATCTTCATAAAGGGCAGGTAGACGGCCATGCCAATGACAATCTCGAGAGCCTGCCACACGCCGGCGCGCCAGTCAAAGCCCGTAGCGAGCAGGGCATTGATGACGGGAGGCATGGTCCAGGGCACCTGGGCGATGCAGGGGCTGATGATGCCTGCGCAGGTAAGGCCATAGGTGATGCCGATGAACAGATCGGGAAGAAGGACGAACGGGATCATGAGCGGCAGGTTGTACACGATGGGGTAACCGTAGATAACCGGCTCGTTGATGTTGAACAGACCAGGCAGGATAGCCATCTTGGAAACGGTCTCGGAAGCCTTGTTCTTGGAGAACAGGAGCGTGTCGAGCAGAAGCATGAGGGTGCAGCCCGAGCCGCCGATGAGGGCGAAGCTGTTAACGATCTGCATGTTCATGTAGTGATCGGGCTGGATGGTGCCACCGGCGGCAAAGGTAGCCATGTTGTCGACGATGAGCATGGTCAGGATCGGCTCGACGGTAGCGCCAGAGATGGTGGACTGGTGAATACCGACGCAGAACAGCAGGTTAGCAAGGGTGTAGATGAGGATAACAGCCCACGGACCGGCGTTCATGATGCTCTTGAGCGGGTTGGAGATGCACGTGGAGATGATGGTGCACAGATCGGTGCCGGCGCACACGGCGAGCAGGGCTGCGGCAAGAGCGAAGATCGCGAGGTTGAGCAGCATCGGGATCATGACGTTGAAGGAGTTGGAGACCGCGGGAGGCACGCCCTCGCCCAGCTTAACCTTGAGCTTCTCGACGCCAGAAATCTTGATGAAGAGCGAGACGGAAAGCAGGGCGATGATAATAGCCGAGAACAGACCGTTGGTGCCGGTGTTGGCAGTCGAAAGGGCGCCCGTGACCTCGGCGGAGGTGATCTTGTCGGTGAGCAGCGGGCTCGTGGCGGCAAGCGAGGCGGTGATCTGCTGCGGCATCATGATGACGAAAGCAGAGATAGCGACGACCACGCAAGCGAGCGGGTTATCGAAACGCTTGTTCTTAGCGAGGCTGTAGCCAATCAATCCGGCCAAGATAATGGCAGAGACGTTGAGGGTGCCCAGCGTAATTGCCGAACCCCACGTCTGAAGGTTGGCAAGGCCCGCCGCATCGAGCGGGAACAGAGGGAACACGACGTTGTTAATAAGAACCGCGATACCCGCAAGGATATAGAGCGGCGTGATGGTCGCGAAGGCGTCACGCAGGGAACGCAGGTGAACCTGGTTTCCCACCTTCGCAGAGACCTCGGCAAACTTGTCGAGGAAGCTCTTTCCGTTGTCACTGGCCATGATTGCTCCTAACTTTCAAATCCGGCCTTTTCCTATGCGCACGGTGGTCTGTCGCCCTCTGCCACCAGATGTGCCATGCGTTGCGCGCAGCGGCGCGCGGTCTGGGCGTTCGCCCGTTCGCTAATCAACCACGTGAGTCGTGGCGACCTGCTTGAGCCAAGCTGCCGACTTCTTAAGGCGGCGCTTGTAGCCGTCCATAAGGTCGACCTCGACAAAACCGTAACGGTTCTTAAAGGCATTCGCCCAAGACCAGTTATCGATGACGGCCCAATAATGGTATCCACGGCACTTGGCGCCCTCGGCAATTGCCTTGGCAACCCACTCCAGGTGCTGGCGTACAAAGTCGACGCGGTAGTCATCCTGGATGGTTCCTTCGGCGTCTCGGTTCTTGTATTCGTCCATGATGCCGATGCCGTTCTCGGAAACGAACCACTCAAGATCGGGGTAGTTCTTAGCGCAGTCCATGCCAAAGTCGTAGAGGCCCTGCGGGTAGATCTCCCAGCCGCGGCTCTCGTTCATAACGGCGTCGGGCCACACGTACTCGTCGGCAAAGTGCGGCAGACCGTACTGGTCGATCTTGCTCGCCGGCGCCTGAACGCGCGTGGGGTGGTAGTAGTTGCAACCGAGCCAGTCGACAACACCCTGCTTAAGAATCTCTTGGTCGCCGGCACGGAACGGAAGCTTAACGCCGCCCTCGGCCAGGCTGTCGAGCACGTCGGCGGGAAGCTCGCCCTTGGTAATGAGGTCGAGCCACCAGCGGTTGTTGATGCCGCTGGTCATACGCACGGCCTCGAGGTCCGCCTCGCTGGGGTTCTCCTTGGTGTAGACCGGGGTAAAGCAGTTGATCATGCCGATCTTGGCATCGCTGCGAACGGCGCCCTCGTCATAGGCGCGACGGTAGTTGGCCACGGCCAGCGCATGTGCCAGCGAGATGTGATACTGCACGGTGCGAGCGCGGCTAAAGTCGTGGAGCTGCGGGAACCACACGCCCTCCTGATAGCGCTGCTCGGGCTCGACGATGGGCTCGTTAAAGGTGAACCAGTACTTGATCTCCTGGCCAAACTCGTGGAAGGCGACGTCGGCGTAATGTGCGTAAGCCTCGACAACCTCACGGCTCTCCCAGCCGCCACGGTTAAAAAGGTAGGTGGGCATGTCAAAGTGGTACAAGTTGACAAACGGCTCCAGGCCGGCTTCGCGAGAGGCGCGGAACAACTCGTGATACCACGCGGCGCCTTCCTCGTTGAGGTTGCCGTCGGCATCGAGCAGACGGCTCCACTGGATGGAAGTGCGATAGGTATCCAGGCCCAAGTCCTTCAAAATGCGAAGGTCTTCCTGGTACTTGGCCATAAAGTCATTGCCGGCGTAAGAGCCAACGCAGTTGTAGAACGAGCCCAGATCCTGGATGGACCAGGTGTCCCACAGGTTCTCGAGCTTGCCGCCCTGGTTCCACTGACCCTCAGTCTGCGGGCCGGACATAGCAGCGCCAAAGAAGAAGTCGTTGGGCAGCTGATACTGTGCCATCAAAGTCCTCGCTTTCGTGTTCTAGAGCTTCCGGTTGGAGACGGGTTTGCTTTGGCAGGTTATCCGGCGCGGGCGCGCACCGGTCATACCGATATCCAACCCGCCAAAACAAAACCGTCCCCAAACGGTCGATCCTGTTCTGTGGAAAGATTCCGTTCGTTGCTTAAACTATAGCGCTCTAATTCTAAAAGTAAAGCGTCTTTTTCTTTTTTCTTTCTCGAGCTTCTTAGATAAAGGTTATATGGGTGCCTTGTTAAGGGTTATACTTACTTGCGTATTGATATATGTCGGAAAGGAGGTTCAATGATTCCCAAATACGAGGCGATAGCTGCAGATATTCGTCGAAGCATCGAGGATGGCACTCTTAAACCGGGCGACAAGCTTCCCACCGTCGTTGAGTTCTGCGAGCTCTATAGCGTTTCCAAAATCACCGTCAAACGAGCTATCGAGCAAATCACCGAGGAAGGTCTTATTACCAGCCGACGCGGATCGGGTACCTACGTTAAGGACACGGCGGGACTTCCCGGTCAGGCGTTTTTCCAGGGCAAAAACGACCGTGCCCAGGGCTTTTCGTATGAGCACCGCGGGGAGAAGGTGACCTCGGTGGTCTACGATTTCTCGATTGTTAATCCACCAGCGGACATCGCAGCCCAGCTGGGAATTGCCGAGGATGACTTTGCCTATCACATCGTGCGCGTGCGTCAGGCCGATGAGAAGCCCATCGTTATCGAGTACACCTACATGCCCCTCGAGCTGATTCCAGGCCTTAAAAAGAAGGACCTGTACGGATCGGTCTACCACTTCATCCGCGAGCAATGTGGGCTGAAGATTTCGAGCTTCCACCGTACCATTCGCGCCGTGGCAGCAACCGAGGAAGAAGCCGAGCGTCTGGACACCAAGCCTGGCTCTCCCCTGCTCGAGCTCACCCAGATTGGCTTTTTGGACAGCGGCGCCGCCTTTGAGTATTCGGTCTCGCGCAACGTTGGCGACCGCTTTGAGTTGCACAACGTAACGTTGGCATAGGTTTTATGGTCATACGGGCGCTCGTTTTGAGCAGTTTTACGCGGCGCCCGCGCAGCACAATGGGAGTATGAACATGTCCGATTTAATTAAACTGACGCCGATCTTCCACGAGAAGATCTGGGGCGGCCGTCAACTCAAAACCGTATTTGGTTACGACATTCCCGATGGTCCCATCGGTGAGTGTTGGGCCATCTCGGCCCACCCCAACGGTGACTGCCAGATTGCGGAGGGCCCGTATGCAGGCCACACGCTTTCGTGGCTGTGGGCCGAGCACCGCGAGCTCTTTGGCAACTGCGAGGGCAAGGAGTTCCCGCTGCTCATTAAGATTCTGGACGCCAAGGACGACCTTTCGATCCAGATTCATCCCAACGACGAGTACGCCGCCAAGCACGAGAACGGTAGCCTGGGCAAAACCGAGTGCTGGTATGTGCTGGATTGCGAGCCTGGCGCCACGATCATCGTCGGCCAGCGCGCGCATGACCGCGCCGAGGCCGCACAGATGATCAAGGACGGCCGCTGGGACGACATGCTCAACGTACTGCCGATCCACAAGGGCGACTTTTTCCAGATTGATTCCGGTACCGTGCACGCCATCAAGACCGGCACGCTCATTTTGGAGACGCAGCAGTCGAGCGACGTGACGTATCGCCTGTACGACTACGACCGTCCCGGCACCGACGGCAAGCTGCGTCCGCTGCACATTGAGCAGAGTCTCGACTGCATCGACTTTGATGCTCAGGCTCCGACCGACGGCACCGTAACGGCGCCCGAGGTCGACGGCGTGACCGAGCTCGAGTCCAACCCCTGCTACACCGTCGATCGCGTGCGCGTCAACGGCAGCAAGACCCTCGACCAGCGCTGGCCCTTCATGTGCCTGTCGGTCATCGACGGCAAAGGCACCGTCTGCGGCGACCCCGTCCACAAGGGAAGCCACCTGCTGGCCCCGAGCACCGTCAGCTCCATCGACCTCGAAGGCAAGATGGAACTGATCGTCTCGCACCTGTAGATCGCACCAACAACCCAAACGCAACAAGGGGCTCCCCCGTCCATATACGGGGG
>CAJJYO010000089.1 GCA_905197385.1 uncultured Collinsella sp. | reverse complement strand
CAAGCAGCACGGCATTTCCGATGACCTTGGCACCGCCGTCAACGTCCAGGCCATGGCCTTTGGCAATAAGGGCGAGACCTCGGCGACCGGCGTCGCCTTTACGCGCAACCCGGCCGACGGCACCAAGGAGTTCTACGGTGACTTTCTGGTCAACGCCCAGGGCGAGGACGTCGTCGCCGGCATCCGCAACACCGAGCCCATCGCCGACCTCAAGGCCACCCCGGGCCTCGAGTCTGCGGGTGAGGAGCTCGAGCGCGTGTTCCTGACGCTCGAGGGCCATTACCGCGATATGTGCGACATCGAGTTCACCATCGAGCAAGGTAAGCTCTGGATGCTCCAGACCCGTGTGGGCAAGCGCACTGCCACCGCCGCCCTGCGCATTGCCATCGAAATGGTCGAGGAGGGCCTGATCACCCGCGAGGAGGCCGTGAGCCGCATCGATCCTGCGCAGCTCGACCAGCTCCTGCACCCGCAGTTTGACGCCTCCAAGAAGTACGAGGCGCTGGCCTGCGGTCTTAATGCCAGCCCCGGTGCCGCCGTGGGCGAGGTCGTGTTCTCGAGTGACGACGCCGTCACGCGTTTCGCCGAGGGCCACAAGGTTATTCTGGTTCGTTGGGAGACCAACCCCGACGACCTGAAGGGCATGGTCGCCGCCGAGGGCATCCTGACCAGCCACGGTGGCAAGACGAGCAACGCCGCCGTTATCGCTCGCGGCATGGGTACGCCTTGCGTCTGCGGCGTTGAGCGCTTCCATATCGACGCTGCTGAGAAGGTCGTGCGTATCGAGGGCAGTGACCGCGTGCTGCGCGAGGGCGATGTCATCTCCATCGACGGCACCCAGGGTATCGTCGTCGACGGCGCCGTTGATCTGGTTTCGGCCGAGCTTACCGGCGACCTGGACACCATCCTGTCCTGGGCCGACGAGATTCGCTTAGACGAGACTGGCGGCCACGCCAACCATGTGCGCGTCAACGCCGACAACCCCGAGGATGCCGCGCTCGCGCTCGAGTTTGGCGCCGAGGCCATCGGCCTGTGCCGCACCGAGCACATGTTCCTGGGCGACCGTAAGAACATCATCCAGAGCTTTATCCTGTCTGACGATGAGGCCGTGAAGCAGCAGGCCCTGGCCGACCTGCTCAAGGTTCAGACCGAGGACTTCCTGGCGATGTTCAAGACCATGTCCGGTCGCGATGTGGTCGTCCGCCTGCTCGATCCGCCGCTTCATGAGTTCCTGGATAATCCTCGCGAGCTCGAGGTCGCCATTACCAAGAAGGAAGCCGCTGGCGCCAGCGAGGAAGAGCTTGCCGTCCTGCGCGCCCGCCTGCGTCGTATCGACGGCATGGTCGAGTCCAACCCGATGCTCGGCCTACGCGGTGTGCGCCTGTCCGTCGTCTTTAGCGATCTGCCGCTCATGCAGGTTCGCGCCGTCGCCACGGCTGCTGCCCGTCTTATCAAGGAAGGCGTCGATCCGCGCCCCGAGATCATGGTTCCGCTCGTTTCCATCACGGCCGAGCATGTCCAGACCCGCGAGGTCATCGAGCGCGTGATCGCCGAGGTTTCCGACGAAGAGGGCGTCGAGCTCAATATTCCCGTGGGCACGATGCTCGAGCTGCCGCGCGCCTGCATGGTCGCTGACGAGATCGCCCATCACGCAGACTTCTTCTGCTTTGGCACCAACGACCTCACCCAGACCACCTTCGGCTTCTCCCGCGATGATGCCGAGGCCAAGTTCATCCCGCTGTACATGCACAAGAAGATCTTGAAGGACAACCCCTTCGAGACCATCGACGTGGCGGTGCTCGAGCTCGTGCGTATGGCCGTGGAGAAGGGTCGCGCCACCAACCCCGACATGCACTTTGGCGTGTGCGGCGAGCACGGCGGCGACCCCAAGTCCATCAAGGGCCTGTTTAACGTGGCCGACGTGGACTACGTGTCCTGCTCGCCCTATCGCGTGCCCCTCGCACGCCTGGCTGCCGCTCAGGCCAAGCTCGAGGCCAAGCGTTCCGCCTAATGTTCTGGGTTTAGGCGCCTAACGTAGCCCCCTTCATGCCGCCCGTCTCATTCGTGAGACGGGCGGTTATCATGTGCGGGTTTTGTCTTTTTGTCTGCGTAAAAAATTGTTCTTGCAGCAGAAACCCGCGCGTGTATACTCGAATACGTTTGTTCAACTACGTGCCGGCCAAGGTGGTACGGCACCTCTAGAAGAGTAAGGAATTGCACATGGATTACATCCGCGCAATCGAGCGTCAGCAGATCCGCGAGGACATTCCTCAGGTTCGCGTCGCCGACAACGTCAAGGTTCACTACCGCATTAAGGAAGGCGACCGCGAGCGCATCCAGGTCTTCCAGGGCGACGTCATCCGCATGGCCGGCGCCGGTGCCCGCGAGACCTTCACCGTCCGCAAGATGTCCTTCGGTGTCGGTGTTGAGCGTACCTTCCCGCTTCACAGCCCCAAGATCGCCAAGCTCGAGGTCGTCCGTCATGGTCGCGTCCGTCGTGCCAAGCTGTACTACCTCCGCGACAAGGTGGGCAAGGCTGCTCGCATCCCCGAGAAGCGCTAAGAAGATCGCAGCGTCTGTCCACTCGTTTGGACACAAGGGTCACCTTCGGGTGGCCCTTCTTTTTATCTGATTTGCATGCAAGGAGGGCCTGGTATGGCCAACATGACGAGCTCGGTTTCGGCATCGCAGGTTGCCGGTGAGTTGGCGAGCGCAACGTTTGAGGAGATCCCCGCCCTCGTGGAGCATTATCGCGAGGACCCGCGCCAGCAGGTGATCAAGGCTTGCGAGCGTGCTCTTAAACGCCATGCCAAAGAGCTTGCCGAGCGCGAGCGCGTCAATGACATGTACGAGCTTATGCATGAGCTTGGCGGCGATGGGGTGGTCGTTGGTGTCGACGAGGTGGGTCGCGGATCGGTGGCCGGTCCTTTGACGGTATGCGCCGTCTGCCTTCCTATGGAGCCGCGCGTCTGGGGCATCAATGATTCCAAAAAGCTCACGCCGGCGCGCCGCGAGTTGCTCTCAGTGAAGATTGCCGAGGTGGCGACGGCGATCGGTTTTTGCCATATCGCGCCTAAGGATATCGATGAGATGGGCATGGCCCGTGCTATCCGTACCGCCGTTGCGGGCGCCGTGGCCGATACGGGGCTCGAGCCCGATTGCGTGCTTATGGATGGCAACCCCTTGGGCGCCGTTCCTAACGAGCGCGATGTGGTGAAGGGCGATGCCAAGATCGCCTGCATCGCTGCGGCGTCCATCATGGCCAAGGTCACGCGTGACGAGATGATGGTCGAGTACGACGCCGAGTACCCCGAGTACCATCTGGCCGAGTCGAAGGGCTATGCGAGCCCCGAGCACATCGAGGCCATTCGCAAACATGGACTTTGTCCGTTGCACCGCGTGAGCTTTTGCGGAAACTTTCTGCAGACTGAGCGCCTTTTCTAGGTCAATTGTGGAGACAGGGACTTCTGGAGTTTTGTAAACCAGCTGGTAGCGGGCCGTGTGCAACACCATTGTTGCGTACGGCCCGTTTTTTGACGGCATTTGGTCAGCTTTTGGTTTGCTTCCGGTACTTACCCGCATGAAAGGTGCCCTCATCATCGGGGCAATGCAGTGTGCGGGAAAGGAGATTCCATGAGTGCCGCAAGCAAAAAGAGCAAGACGCAGCAGCTCAAGGAGCGTTGGTAAAACGGCGAGCTCGACTGGGGGGCGATGACGCCCGAGTTTATCAAGGGACTCAGTCCTCGCGAGCTGGGCATGCTGGGCGAGCTGATCACCATCGACTACTTTAACGAGCGCGGCTACACCTTGCTGGAGCAGGGCTATCGTTGCACCGAGGGCGAGGCCGACCTGGTGCTGCTCGATGAGCTCGACGATGTCGTGGTGATGGCCGAGGTCAAGACCAGACGCGTTGCGCTGGATTGCAACACGCGGGTCTTTCCCGAGGAGGCCGTGGACGCCCAAAAGCAACGCCGCTACCGCCGCATCGCAAGTTGCTATCTCATGGAGCATTATCCGCTCAAGGCGATTCGCTTCGATGCCGTGGGTGTCACCATCCGCGGCGGGCATATCGCCGAGATCGAGCACCAGTACAACGCGTTCGATTGGCAGGTGTCGTGATGGCGTTCGAGACGTTTGCCGTTCACGCGGCCTGCATCCGCGGCGTCGAGGCGATTCCCGTCACGGTCGAGGTCTCGCTTGCCGGTGGCGTTCCGGGCATTCAGATGCTCGGTATTCCGAGTATGGAGGTGATGGAGTCACGCGGTCGTATTCGCTGCGCGATGCGCTCCGCCGGGTTCGAGATCCCACGCTCGGGCATTACGGTCAACCTGGCGCCCGGCGATATTCGCAAGACCGGTAGCGGCTTTGATCTGCCCATCGCCATCGCGGTTCTAGCGGCCGATGGGCAGATTCCCCGTGACAACCTCGATCGCTGCCTTATCGCCGGCGAGCTCGGCTTGGACGGTACGGTGCTTCCCGTCAAGGGCGAGGTGGCGTTTCAGCTGCTGGCTCGCGACATGGGGTTGTCTTTTATCGCCGGCAGGTCAGACCGGCATGTGCCACTCGCGGGCGTGGATTGCGGCTTTATCGATCATTTGTCTCAGCTTGCCCATGGCATGGGCGATGCCGCGCGGCACTATCTGGATTCCGAGGACGTCGAGGCGACCTTTGAGCCTGAGCTCGACTATGCCGACGTGCTGGGGCAGGAAGTCGCTAAACGCGGCATGGCGCTTGCGGCGGCAGGAGAACTCGGCTTGCTCATGATTGGGTCCCCGGGATCGGGCAAGACGATGCTCGCACGCCGTATGACCGGCATCCTGCCCGAGCTTTCCGTCGAGGACCAGCAGGAGGCGCTGTGCATCCATTCGGTCTTGGGTGAGAACATCGATGGACTGCTTGCGGGGCATCGCCCCTTCCGCAGCCCGCATCACAGCATTTCGACCGCGGGCCTCATCGGCGGCGGGCGTCCAGTGCATCCGGGCGAAATTAGCCTTGCTCATGGCGGCGTGCTCTTTTTGGACGAGCTTGCCGAGTTTCCCACGGGTGTGCTGCAGACGCTCAGACAGCCTATCGAGCGCGGCTATGTGAGGATCGTACGCGTCGACGGGGCCTTTACCTTCCCGTCGCGCTTTCAGCTGCTGGCTGCGAGCAATCCCTGCCCCTGCGGCTTTTTGGGCGATCGCGAGGTACCGTGTCGCTGCTCGGCGGCGATGGTCGAGCGCTATCGGTCTAAACTGCGCGGTCCCTTGGCCGACCGTATCGACATGATGATCGATGTGACCCGTCCCGACCCTCAAGTGATTATTGAGGGTGCGGAGGGTATGTCGTCGGCCGAGTTACGTGACTACGTTGTGCGCGGTCGCGCCTTTCGCGCCTGGCGCGAGTCCCGTATGGACGATGCGGATGCCGAGGCCGAGGATGACGAGACACGGTCCATTGACGGCGTCGTTTCGACCTTTGAGCTCGATGGTGCGGCGGAGAAGTGTGTGCTCGGTCTGTCCAAACGCACGCATCTCACGGGCCGCGGCATCGTGCGCCTGGTGCGTATCGCGCGTACAATCGCCGACGTCGCCGAGAGCGAGCAAGTGACGCAGGATCACGTACTCGAGGCGGCGATGTACCAGGGAAGGAGGGACCAATGATGGCCGAGGGAACCTTCGAGCTGCATCCAGGCGATGCGTTGTATCCCGAGACCGTTTTGGAGCTTTCTGATATACCCCAGACGCTTTATGTGCGCGGCAACCCCGAGGTGCTTTCGACGCCCGCGCTCTCCATCATCGGCGCGCGCAAGGCCTCGCCGTATGGTCTTGCCGTGGCAGAGCTTGCGGCAAAGGTGGCGGTTGATGCGGGCGTGACGGTTGTTTCGGGCGGCGCGGTCGGTTGTGACCAGGCCTCGGGTTGGGCTGCGGTCAACGCCGGCGGCAAACACGTCGTGGTGCTGGGGACGGGCGCCGACGTGGTCTATCCGCGTTCAAGCGCGGGGCTTATTGCTCGCACGCTCGATACGGGTGGCGCGGTCGTGTCGATCTCTCCGTGGGGCATGGGTCCGCGCAAGTTCGCCTTTCCGCGCCGCAATCGCGTGATCGCGGCCCTGTCGCAAGCCCTCTTTGTATCCGAGGCGGGTATGCCTTCTGGGACGTTTTCTACAGCCGAGGCTGCTATGGATTTGGGGCGCGAACTTCTTGCCGTGCCGGGGTCGATCCTATCGCCCGAGTCGCGTGGCACGAATTACCTCATTGCGAACGGTGCCTGCTGCATCGTCGACGAGGAATCTATCGAGATGGCTATCTCACGCATCTACGGAACCCTGCGCTACTCGCGCCCCGATGCTCCCGGCATTGCCGACCTGGATCCAACGCAGCAGACCGTGATGCATGCGCTCATCGCCTCTCCGCTCAAGGTCGACGACATCGCGGCGCTCGTCTCGCTCGATGCTGTCGGCGTACTCAAACTCTTGGGTTCGCTTGAACTCGAGGGCCTTATCGAGCGCATGATGGATGGAAGGTATGCGCCCTCCAAGTTTGCCCTTCACGCCCAGACACCCTTCGGTCACAATGGGAAACGTGTCAATTAGAAAGGTGTTTGCAGATGCAGTTCGATCAGGTGACAGTTATCGGTGGCGGTCTGGCGGGTTCGGAGTGCGCGATCCAGCTGGCAGATCGCGGGTTTGCCGTAAAGCTGTGCGAGATGCGCCCCCAGGTGAGCTCCCCGGCCCACCATACCGATCACCTGGCAGAGCTCGTCTGCTCCAATTCGTTTAAGTCGACCCGTCCGGATTCCGCGGCTGGTTTGCTGAAGGCCGAGCTTGAGCGCATGGGTTCAGTCC
>CAJJYO010000088.1 GCA_905197385.1 uncultured Collinsella sp. | reverse complement strand
TGACCGGTGACGTCGGCGATCTTGCTCGCGACCTCGTCGATCTGCTGGGCAAGCTCGCGCGTGGGGGTGATGACGAGCATCACGGGGCCGCGGCCGTTGCCCTCGGGCTTTTTAGCGCCGCGACGGCGGTTGCGGCCGCTGCGCTCGCGCACAGGCTTGGGCGGAGCGATGTGCTCCAGGTTGTTCATGGTCGGCAGCAAGAAAGCGGCCGTCTTGCCGGTGCCAGTCTGAGCGGCGGCAAGCAGGTCGCGGCCTTCGAGCACCACAGGAATCGAGCCGGCCTGAACAGGCGTCGGCGCCGTGTAGCCCAGGTTCTCGATAGCACGAAGCATCTCGTCGGAAAGGCCCAGCTCGTCAAAGGCGGGCAGGCTCTCGGTAGCGGACTCGACGGCCTGGGCAGCATTGGCCTCATCGGCCGCATCGAAGGCAGCCTGGGTCATGGCCTCGCGGGTCTCGTCCAGGATCTCGGCGTCGGTGACGTCGGATACAGAATTACGCATATGTTGTTGTTCCTTATCTGCACGCGCGATGGACGCGGCATGCGGCCGCGCGGGCGTGCTTGGTAGTGCGCTAATACATACAAAAACGGGTGCGCACAGAGAGGACGTTGCTCAGCACGCTGGCGATCGCTTTGGCAGCCCTATCACGCGCCGTCCAGACGCAGCAGCCCTAAGCGATGGAGCAGATTCGCCGCCGGTTAGTATACCCGCGCTTCGCATGCCCCCACGTAAACCACAGATGACGGGGCGGACGCGGCTGATTGTCTCAATCTGTAACATCTGCAGGGCAAATCTTCCTCTACGTGTTACAGATCGAGACAAACGGTCGACACGATTCACAAACGTCTCAATCTGTAACAGTTACCGAGTAAAATCGGTCCTAATTGTTACAGAACAAGACAGAGAGGGATTTCCGTCCAGTCCAAACCAAATCTCTCGGTCTTCCTGCAATTTCGAACATGTGGCCTATAATGTTGCTTTGGTTACGCTACATATTGCGCAGCCATTTAATACGTCGCCCACCGGGGGCCATTAATTCCTATCGCCTTATTGGCTAGGAAGCAATCAAAGGAGGTATCCGTGGCAGCAGAGACACCTTGCTCGGTCCTCTATAACGATATTCGCTCGTTCGGCGGTCTTAGACATCTCGAGATCGCCCGAATGCTCATCAATGGAAACTCTTATCTCGGCAGTACCCTGCTCGAGAAATGCTCTTCCAACCGCTCGTATCTCACCCGTTACATCGTCCATCGCGAGCCTGACCAGTGCGCGCCCGCCATCTACAGCGACTTTGCCGTCACCACGCTCAATCTTTCCGCGGCAATCTACAGCAAGCTCGGCGGCGGCGAGTCCGCCTATCAGGCAATCGCCGAGCACTATCGCGGCCCGGCCGCCAACGAAATGATGTCGGCTCTCGCCAGCTACAAGCTGGACAGCTGCCTATATGCAAATGCCCTCAATCACATCGACAACTTTGACGGCAATGCCGTGCGCGAGAAGAGTACGCTTTACCTTATGCTCTTTGTGGCAACGGGGGCGCTCGCTGACCCCATCCAAGGCGTGGCCACCGTCGAGCGCTTTTGCGACAGCAAGACAGGCGGGCACTTTGGCACCACCGAAACTACCGTCGGACGTGGCTTTATGAGCAGCCTGGAGCAGCCGCGCACTGTCGCCCCCAACCTCGGTCTGCTCAGAACCCATGCCGACAACTGCGCCGACATGCAAATCCATCCCCTCACACGCGATCCGCGCGGCACGGTAATTGGGTCCTTGCCCAAAACCTCGCCCAGCATCACCGATGTAGGCGCTGATGCATCGCGCGAGCATCTCCGCATTTGGCTCGAAGGCGGACACTGGTACGCCCAGGGCCTTGGGTCGACCAACGGCACAGTGCTCAAATCGGGCGCGGGCGACGGCGATATCGTAATCGAGCCGCCGCGCGACCAACGCGAGCCCGGCAAAGTCTATCCCCCGGTGGAAATCGAAAACAGCGACAGGCTCCATCTGGGTCTCTACACGACATTCCTTGTCATTGTGGACTAGCGCAGAAGGTAGAAGACGAAAGACGGTCGCCGTCCGTCTTTCGTCTTCTACCTTCTGCGTCGTAAACGACAATACTCAGCGGTATACGTGGGCAGTGTGGCTATCATGGTACTTTACCGATATCCACACTGCCCACGTATACGCGCAGCAACCCATGCCAGACAAAGGAACGCCATGGATACTACCGATAGCGCCTATGGCGACAAACTCATCCGTCTTGACACGTTCGACACCGCCGTGGCGGTCGACCCCAGCGCCGAGGACGACGCCAAGCGTCGGTTTATGACGCTTATTCTCCAGACGGCCCACCGCAACAACGGCAACATCGGGCACGTGCTGCGCGCGACCAACACGAGCGGCGAGGTCTTTGCCGTCAAGCTACTCAAGGACAACGCCATCCTTTCCGGCCAAGCCCCCGACCGCTCCGCCGAGCAATCGGCCGCTCACCTGGCCAACACCGCCGCGCTGTTCGAGGAGTATCGTCATCTGTGTACCGTCTCGCACCTGCGCGGATTTCCGCGCGTCTATGGCTACGGATCGTGCGAGGATGACCCGCTCATCCTCATGGAGTGGGTCGAGGGCACCTCGCTCAAGCAGGCGCTGCCCTTGCTTCCGCACGACGCCTCGGGCGGGCTGACCACTCAGATGGTCGCCGCCGTCGGAAACGCCGTGCTTCGCGCGCTCTTGATGACCCAAGGCCTCGTGAATCCGGTCATCCATCGCGACCTGTCGCCTGCCAATATCATGTTCCGCACCACCAGCCGAACGCTCGAGCAGCAGATTGCCGATTGCTCCTTTGACCCCTGCCTCATCGACATGGGCTCCGCGACCATGGCACTCGGCGACGACACAATCACCCGACGTGCCGACATTTGGCGTTTTGCCACACCCGCATATGCCGCGCCCGAAATGCTCACGCAGGATATCGAAGGCATCGCGGCCCTTCGCCGCTCGCCCGCGATCGACGTCTATGCGCTTTCGAGCATTCTGTACCAGCTCTACAGCGGCCGCAAACCATTCGATGTCGAGTCGACGGGTGCCGCGGCAACCGGCTCGTTCTACCTCATAAAGACCAAGACCAAACCGGCACCGCTCGAGCCGCGCTGCGAGGACGACAAGGCGCTTGTCCAGATCATCATGAAAGGCATCTCGGTTGAACAGGGCGATCGTCCCACCGAGCAGCAGATGCTCGAGGCGCTCTCGGCATACCTCCCCGCTGCAGAATCCGAGGACCGCGAGGGCGCAGGAGACGAGGCCGCAATTGATATCGATTCTGGCACGCACCTTAAGGTCGATGTCGCCGGCGAGCGCGCACGAGAGATCCTGGAGCAGGCCCGTCACGATGCCATGACCCGCCGCCGCTTTGTCATCGGCGGCGTCGTTGCAGCCGTTGCGGGGCTCGGTGTTATCGGGGCGGCAACCCATGGCTTTGGCATCCCCGACTACCTGGACGGCATCCGCGGTTCACTTGACGACTACGCCTGGGATCAGCTGCAGGAAATTTCGCTCAAGATTAAGGCCGCCGAGACCCGTAGCGAGGCACGCGAGATTGCCAAGCGCTACCACCTGCTCGACACTGATGGGCATATCCCCTATCCGTGCACCAAGCGTGTGAAGCTCGCCAACGGGCTGGAGGTCGGCGCGCAGCTTGTGGGCATCCGTCACGATGAGCTTCTGGACGGGACGGGCAAGGCCGGACTGACGTTTATGTTCGATGCGGGCATTGCCGAGCGCAACGCTGCGGCTGAACCGCCGAGCGCCGGCTGGGCAGATTGCGAGCTGCGGGAATGGCTCGACAGCGACGGCCTTAAGCTGCTGCCCAACGAGTTGCGCGCGCTCATCAAATCTGTCAAAAAGGTCTCGAATAACGCTGGCGCCGCCAACAGTGCATCGTGTCTGAGCGAGTTGCCCGCAACCCTTTGGCTGCCCGCCATGGTCGAGCTGTGCGGTACGCAACCGCCCGATTCGTTTGCCAAGGACTATCACTACCTGGCAGAAATCTACAACGGCGAGGGCAAGGAGTATCAGCTCTTCCGCGAGCTCAAGGTGAGCCCGTATTCCACGAACGAGACGATGGTCCGCCAGTGGAAGGGCAAGGACACCTGCTGGTGGGAGCGCACGGTGAGCCCCGACTCATCGGAGACCGAAGGCACGCTCTACATAAACCGTGTGGGCCACGACGGCGACGTCTTTACGTACGCAACGCCTGCGGAAAAGCCAAACAAGCTAACCTGTGTGATCCCCGGATTCTGTATCTAGGCGGCGGGCGTCTTGCCGTGACGGGACCCCTCCCCGGCAGTTGTCTCGATTTGTAACACTAGCTCGGCAGATACAGGTCTAGATGCTACAGAACGAGACAAACCCCAATCCCGCGAGACAACATCTCAATCTGTAACAGTAAGGGGTCAAAAACCTCTCTAGATGTTACAGATCAAGACATTTGAGTTGGCCGCGGACGGTCTGTCTCGATCTGTAACAGTAAGGGGTCATATTTCCCGCCAGATGTTACAGATTGAGATATTGAGTTTATTGCTGAAGGTTCGTCTCGATCTGTAACATCTGGAATCCAAAAACCGGTCTAACTGTTACAGATGGAGACAAACTCAAACCTCTCAAAACAAAATCTCAATCTGTAACAGTTAGAGGTCATTTTCCCCGCTAGATGTTACAGATCGAGATATTGATTTGCCGCCGGAGAGTTTGTCTCATTCTGTAACAGCAGCTCGGCAAAAACTGGGCTAGATGTTACAGATTGAGACGAAGGGCGGGGATGGTGCACCAACCCGGCAGCCACCCTCATCTGTAGCGAAATGTCATACATTTCTTTCTGTACTGGACACCCCCAGGGGGTATGGGTGTATAGTATCGGCAGGTTAACATTTCCGACACTACGTCACAGAAAGGAGAAGCCATGGCTCAAGATAAGTTCGACGTGGGCGGCATGACATGCGCCGCCTGCCAGGCGCATGTGGATCGCGCCGTGAGCAAACTCGACGGCGTCCAAAGCGTCGCGGTCAATCTGCTCGCCGGCTCTATGCTGGTGGACTACGACCCTGCGCAGGTCTCCCCCGACGACATCTGCACCGCTGTCGACCGCGCGGGCTACTCGGCCTCACCCATCAGCACGGGCACCGACGCTGTCCAAAGCGGAAGTGCGCAAGCCAGGTCCGGCGCCGCCCATATGGAGTCACCGACCAAAAAGTTGGAGGCCGCCGCCTCTGCCATGCGCACCCGCCTCATCGTCTCGATCGTATTCCTCATCCCACTGTTCTACATAGGCATGGGGCACATGCTCGGCTGGCCGCTGCCCGGCATCTTCACCGACCACACCCACAGCATGACGCTCGCGCTCACCGAGCTCGTCCTGCTCATTCCCATCGTCTACGTCAACGACGCGTACTTTATCAACGGGTTTAAATCGCTCGCGCACGGCGCGCCCACCATGGACGCCCTTATTGCCGTGGGCGCCACCGCCTCCATCGCCTGGTCGCTCTACGCCATGTTCATCATGGCCGACCAGCTAGCCGCAGGTCAGGTGCACGAGGCCATGATGACGAGCATGGACAACCTGTATTTTGAGAGCGCTGGCACCATCCTGTCGCTCGTCACCGTGGGCAAATACCTCGAGACGCGCAGCAAGTCCAAGACCGGCGGCGCTATCGAGGCGCTCATCGACTTAGCACCCAAGACCGCGACCGTCGTGGCAGAGGACGGCAGCGAGGCCCCCGTCGACGTCGATGCCATTCTGCCCGGCCAGGTGCTGCGTGTGCGCCCCGGCGAGTCCATCCCTGTCGATGGCGTGGTGCTCGAGGGCAGCTCGGCCGTGGACGAGAGCGCGCTCACCGGCGAGTCCATCCCCGTGGAAAAGACCGCCGGCGACACCGTCAACGCCGCCACTGTCAACCGCACCGGCTCGTTTGCCTTCCGCGCCACACGCGTGGGCGCCGACACGTCGCTCGCCAAGATTATCCAGCTCGTCGAGGACGCCAACGCCACCAAGGCGCCCATCGCCCGCATGGCCGACAAGGTCGCCGGCGTGTTCGTGCCCGTGGTATTCGTGATCTCGGCCATGACCTTCGTGGCGTGGATGGCACTGACCGGTAGCGTGAACGAAGCGCTCACCTCCGCCGTCGCTGTGCTGGTGATCAGCTGTCCGTGCGCATTGGGTCTGGCCACGCCCGTCGCTATTATGGTCGGCACCGGCAAGGGCGCCGAGATGGGCATTCTGTTCAAGAGCGCCGAGGCGCTGGAGAATCTGCGCAGCGTGGGCACCGTGGTGCTCGATAAGACGGGAACGGTCACTCGCGGCAAGCCTGCCGTGACCGATATCGTGGTAGCCACGCGCGCCGACGGATCGCCCGCCATGAGCGAAAAGGCGCTGCTCAAGCGGGCCGCCGCGCTGGAGCGCTCAAGCGAACACCCGCTGGCCGAGGCGATTATGGCCGAGTGCGAGACGCGAGGGATTGTCGCACGCGCCGTCGAGGACTTTGCCGCCGTGCCCGGGCGAGGCGTTACGGCACGCGAGGGGCAAAACACCATCGCCGCTGGTAACGTGCGTCTGATGAACGAGCTAGGCGTTACCGTGCCCGCGGGCCTTGCCGAGCAATTTGCCGCCAAGGGCAAGACGCCGCTGTTCTTTGCCAAGAACGGCGAGCTTGCCGGCACCATTGCCGTGGCTGACGAGGTCAAGGAGACGAGCGCCGGAGCCATCGCCGCACTGCGCTCGCTTGGCGTCGACGTGCGCATGCTCACCGGCGATAACCGTGTGACAGCCGAGGCCATCGCCCGCCGCGTGGGGC
>CAJJYO010000087.1 GCA_905197385.1 uncultured Collinsella sp. | reverse complement strand
CGGTACAGGCAGACAAGGGCGGCACCGTTACGCGAATCCCCTGACGCCCAAGCTTCTTGATCATCATCTCGCGCAGATGCGGGTTGGCCGAGACGCCGCCACCGATGCAGTATTCCTTGCATCCGCTAGCGTGCAATGCGTTTTTGGCCTTCTTGTACTGCACGTCAAAGACAGCTGCCTCAAACGAAGCTGCCAGATCGGGCAGGTGAATCGTGCGCCCGGCCTTGGTCTCCTGTTCAATGTAGAGCGTCACAGCGGTTTTAAGGCCCGAAAGCGAGAAGCGATAGTCTCCTCTGCTGTTAAGCGCACGGGGGAAATCGATCGCCTTGGGGTTGCCCGTCTCGGCCAGCTTGGAAATGATGGGGCCACCGGGATAGCCCAGACCCAACGCCTTGGCTACCTTGTCGAAGGCCTCGCCCACAGCGTCGTCGAGCGTCTCACCGAGCACCTCGTAGTCGCCCCACGCCTTCACGTGCACGAGCATGGTGTGCCCGCCCGAGACAAGCGTGAAGATAAACGGCGGTTTGAGGTCGGGTTGCGCCAGCAGGTTGGCAAACAGATGACCCTCAAGATGATTGACGCACACGAGCGGCTTGCCGGCAGCGTAGGCAAAGCCCTTGGCGAAGGCGACGCCAACCACGAGCGCGCCCACCAGGCCCGGACCCTGTGTCACGCCCACGGCGGCAAGCTCGCTGGGGGCAATGGCTCCGCCCGTAAGGCCCAGCGATGCTGCGGCATCCTCGAGCGCCGCATCCACGACACTCACAATCACCTCAACGTGCTTGCGCGAGGCGATTTCGGGCACCACGCCGCCAAAGCGGGCGTGAAAATCAATCTGTGTCGACACCTGGTTGGCCAGCATATTGCCATCCGCATCGATAATCGCCACGGCCGTCTCGTCGCAGGAACTCTCGATAGCGAGCACTAGGCGGCGGCGCTCAATTTCGGCACGCTCTCCCTCGGAGCGCCCAGGCGCAGGCAGCGGCCATACGCGCTGCTCTGCCGCCGTCGGCTCGGGCGAAGCATTGTCGACCGGAAGCACCAGGGGCAGCGGCGCCGTCATGACGATGGCATCCTTGCCGGCACCGTAGTAGCCACGGCGACGACCCGCCTCGGTAAAGCCCAGGGCGGCATAGAGTGCAATTGCGCCCTCGTTGCCGTCCTCAACCTCAAGCGAAGCCGTGGTGCAGCCGAGCATCTGCGCGTCATAGCTCACGTGCGACAGAAGCTTGCGGGCGATACCCTCACGGCGATGAGTCGGATCGACGGCAACGTCCATAATCTGCACGTCCCCGTCGACGACCATGCCGCCGGCAAGACCCAGCAACTGACCGTCGTCGTGCGCCACCCACCAGCTACGCGGAGCGGCAACGTCCTCGCCCAGCTCGGACAAGAACATGCCCGGCGTCCACGCCTCGTGTCCGGCGCCTTCAAAGCAGGCGGTCTCCAGTGCGCTCGCGCCCTCGGCATCCGCCGCGCCCATGGGGCGGAATTGCAGATGACGCCCAGCGAGCTCGTCGGCAACACCTGTCACCTCACTCTGCGCGCTCTCGGCAAGGCCCAGGCGCTTGCGCTCGTTTTCCTCGGCGTCCGAAAGGCGCGTGTAAATCGGCAGGACGCGAGCCGGATCGCCGTCACCCGCAGCGTGCGCGAGCAGCAAGCCCTCGCCCGAAGGCCACCACAGGTCGCGCTCCACGCAGCGGGCGGTCTCGTCCTCACCCAGCAGCTTGCCATAGCGCACGAGACCGTCACCGGTCAGCTGAACCTGGTCCCAGTCCGCTGCTTGGCGCCACTCATCGAGCGCCACGGCGGCCTTGACCACGCGCTCGCGCTGAAACAGACGCTCGGGACCCTCATCGACCAGCATATACAGCGCCGGATATACCTCACCGCGCATAGCATCGGCCAAGATACCAAGCTTGCCGCGCACGCCAGCCTTCCACGCCGTCCAAGCGCAGGCGTCGAGCGTCGACACGCCCAGCAGCGGAACATTGGCACCACGCGCGAGGCCCTTGGCAGTGGAGATGCCGATGCGCACACCCGTAAAGGACCCCGGGCCGCGGCCGACCACATAGCAACCAACATCGCTGCGATCCAGACCGGCTTGAGCCAGCACGCCATCAACGGTATTCACGAGCTCAACGTTGGCGTGACGGCGACACATGTGGTCGCCACTCACGAGCTTCGTCTCGCCCGTCTGCCCATCAATCCAGCTTGCCGCGCAGGCAAGCATGTCGGTCGAGGTATCGAGCGCCACCACCAGCGCGTTGTCGTTATGCAAGCTCATCTTGTACAGCCCTATCAATCAAATGGGAAAGCTCCATTGCGCGGTCACCGTGCGCCTCAAGCGTTATCGTTCGCACATCGCTGTCGCCCTCATCACGCTTGAGCGTCACCGAAAGATACTCATCCGTCAGCTCGTCCTGGAATTGTTCGCCCCATTCCAGCAGGCAAGCACCCTCATAGCCCAGCACATCGAAAATGCCCGTATCCTCGAGCTCGTAGGCATGCTCCAGGCGGTATAGATCAAAGTGAAACAGCGGAATACGACCTTGATCGTGAACGGCCATGAGCGCAAACGTAGGGCTCGTAACCATATGCCCATCGCCCAGCCCGCGCGAGACGCCCTTGGTAAAGTGAGTTTTGCCCACTCCCAGGCCACCGGTCAGGATGAGCACATCGCCGTCCTCAAGGTACGGTGCAATTAGCTCGCCAAAGTACTCCGTATCGGCAGCGCAAGTCGTTTTGTAAGTACCTACCCCCAGGCGCTCCAGGGACATATATGCTCCTTATTATTCCGAGGCGTCCTCTGGTGCGGGATGTCGCTCCAGATAGTCGCCCAGCATCTTAAAGTCTTCCTCCAGCAGCTCCTGCCACGCCGGATTGCGCAGCGCTGCTGCCGGATGGAACGTGGGCATTACTACAAAATGCCCCATCTGGTGGAACCTGCCGCGCAGCTTAGTAATGCCAATCTCGGTCTTAAGCACAAAGTGCGTCGCGGGGTTGCCGAGCGTCACGATAATATCAGGCCAGATGCTTCGAATCTGCTCACGCAAAAACGGCGAGCAAGCCAGCACTTCCTCGGGACGCGGATTGCGGTTTCCCGGCGGGCGGCACTTAAGCACGTTGGCAATGTAGACGTCTTCGCGTTTGAGCCCCGCCAGCGACAAAATGCCGTTGAGGTCCTCGCCTGCCGCCCCCACAAAGGGCTCGCCCTGCAAATCCTCATTGCGGCCCGGCGCCTCGCCAATAAACATCACGCGAGCGCGGGGGTTTCCCACGCCAAACACGATATTGTGACGCGACTGGTAGAGCTGGCAGAGGTGACAATCGCCCAGAACGGCCTCAATTTCCTCGAGTGCGACCTCACGTGGTGCCTGATGGGTATGGCCGGGGATGTGCATGACGCCCATAGCGGCTCCTACACGTAGACCTTGTCGAGACGCATGCCAAAGCCGCAGGCGACCTCGTAGTTAATCGTTCCGCGCAGTCGGGCCATCTCGTCCATAGTGATCTCGGCATCGCCATCGCGGCCGACAATAATCATCTCATCACCATGTTCGGCCTCGGGAATCTCGTGTGCCGGGTTGGACTGAATGGCGACCATAAACTGGTCCATGCAGATATTGCCAACCTGATGCACACGCTCGCCGCGATACAGCACATCCATACGATTGGAAAGCGTACGCGATAGGCCGTCGGCATAACCGATCGGCAGCGTGCAGATCTGAACGCGTGTACGCGGTACGCGGTAGGTAAAACCGTAGCCCACGCCCTCACCCATCGCAGGGTGCGCCACGCGCGTCACGCGCGCATGGACGCTCATAACGGGATCAAGCCGCATCACGCGGCCACTCAGCTCGCACGGCTGCATGCCATACAAGCCAACGCCGGCGCGAATCATATCAAAATGCATCGAGGGGTCGAGCATCGAAGACGGCGTGTTGGCGCAGTGCACGATACCGCACTCAAAACCCGCATCCTTAATGGCCTGAACGGCCTCGGTAAAGCGCTGACACTGCAGCTTGTAGTCCCAGCCCGAAGGTTCATCGGCCGTGGCGAAGTGCGTAAATACGCCGTCGCACTGAATACCGCGATGGAAATTAATACCGCGGACAAAGTCGAGCACCTGCGTGTAATGTACGCCGATGCGGTTCATGCCCGTCTCGATGGCGAGATGATACTTGCCCACCTTGCCCGCCGCGACGGCACATTCGCCATACGCAAGAGCAAAGTCAGACGTATAGACCGAGGGCATGATATCAAACTCGAGCAACGTCGGAATGGCCTCGATAGGCGGCTCGCTTAGGATGAGAATGGGTTTCGTAATCCCGCCCTGTCGGAGCTCAACGCCCTCGTTAACCGTCGCCACGGCAAACATATCGGCACCGGCCGAATACATGATCTTGGCGCACTCAACAGCTCCATGGCCATAAGCATCAGCCTTGACCACGCAGCACAGGCGCTGACGTGGATTCAACAAGTTCTTATAGGCCCTCGTGTTGCGACGGAGCGCCCCGCGGTCGATCTCAACCCAGGACCAGCGCGTCAAATCGGCTTTATTCATGATTAGTCATCCGACCCTTCGTCCATGATTCCCAGATCTTCGAGCGCATCCTTTGCCGCCAGTTCCATGGCAGGACCGATCAAGTCAATAAGATCGGTCGCGATAACGCTCTTCTCACCATACTCCGTCGCCGCGGCAAAACCGGCGTAGCTGTGAAGTGCGACGGCGTACGAATACAGCAACTCCCAACGATCCATCTCGTCGCGCATGGTGGCAAGCGTGCCGGCCAAAATACCCGCGAGAACATCACCCGAACCGGCAGTTGCCAGAGAAGCCGGACCCGAGAGCGGCAGCAGCACACGCTCAACGCCACAGATAGCCGTCGTCGGCCCCTTGGCAATGACCACCAGATTGTCAGAGCCTGCAGCCCAGACAACCTTCTGCGCGGCTGCAATCGCAGTACCAAGGTCGTTCACCTCGTCACCGGCAACCAGACGCGAAAGTTCACGATAGTGCGGCGTCATAACCAACGGCTGCTCGCGACGATACATCTCGGGATTACTATCAATACCGTCAATGGCAATCTTAGCAAGGCAGTTGAGTGCATCGGCGTCCAAGATAAGCGGCACATCAAGCTCGAGCAAGCCCGAAACCACCTGCATAGCGCCGGCAGATGTCGTCATACCGGGACCGCACAGTACGCAGCTGTACTTCTTTGCAATCTCGCACACCGTCATGCGCGCAGCGGCGCCAAAGGAGCCGCGGGAATCAGACGGAATAGCAAAGACGGGAATCGAAGGAAGTGCCATGCGAATAAGATTGGCGCAGGCGTCAGGAGCCGCGACTGCCACGTAACCAGCACCCGCGCGAGCTGCAGACTTGGCCGCCATAATGGCAGCACCAGGATATTGCGCAGATCCGGCGACAATAAGCACAGAGCCACGGGAATACTTATCGATATTCGTAGGTAGTGGGGCAAAGTAATCAACTAAGTCACCGGGCTCGACAATCTCGGCGGCGTGGTCGACATCATCGATGACCTCGTCAAGACGGTCGTAAAGATTGCCGCAGATCAAATCGCCAGCATACTCAGGACCATCAGCGCTATACAGACCAATCTTGGGCGCAATCATCGTCACCGTATGCTCGGCACGAATGCAGTCGTCATCAACAACGCCCGTCTCGGCATTCAGGCCCGAGGGAACATCAATGGATACGACACAATCGGCGCATTCATTGACCGTAGGAATCCAGATGGAGAACGGCGCACGCAGATTTCCGTGGAAACCGGTACCAAAAATGGCATCGACAACAACATCGGCCTTATCGATCAAAACCTCGAGTTCGTCACGCGAGGGGCCGACGCAAACGTGCACATCGCGGCCGGCAGTACGACGAGCAACATGACGTGCCAGAGCAGCAGGAATCTCATCCGGCTCAACCGGAGAAACGATATCCACGTCCACACCCTTATGGCTCAGGATATCGGCGGCAACCCAACCGTCGCCGCCATTATTACCAAAACCGACCAGAACGAGAACCCGATCGGGATTGAGCTTCAAGACCTCGTTGGCGGCAAACTCACCCGCTAGCTCCATAAGCTCGGCCTTCGAAGTCCCTTCGCGTTCGATGATATCCTCGAGACGAACGACTTCTTCGGTACTCAAAACCGGTTTCATCTATGCTCCTAGCGTATCTTGCGAAGCATCGCCCAGGTGCTCCGTCAATGCTGAATTCTGCAGCTGCTCAAGCTCATCTAAAACAGAGCGAGCCTCTTTAAATGTCTGCGCTACGCGTTTCTTGGTGCTCACCTTTTCCTCTTTTGGCTTAGGCCGAGCATCTTCGGTAATCGCGATGGCATTCGCAACGGCCAAATCTCCTGTAAGCGTAATGGAAAGAGCGACTTCAACAACACCCAGTTCTTGAGCGATCTCGAGAGCACGGCCCGAAAGCAGCGCCTTCGGTTTGCCGAGTTTATCACGCGTAACCGAAACATCCTTGCGACCCACGCCTTGACTAAAACCCGTGCCGAGAGCTTTAAGTACCGCCTCGCGCGAAGCAAAGCGGCTCGCATAGTGAGCAGCGGGACGCGATGATGCATCGCAATACGCACGCTCTTCTTCGGTAAACACACGCCGAGCAAACGACGGCGTCTTTTCAAGAATTGATTTCATGCGGGAAATCTCGACGATATCAACGCCGATACCAGCTTCAGCCATGTTCACCTCCATATCGCACAGACTAAGTTATTGTAGCCCGTTCACAGAAGATGCGACAAACGAGGGTTATAAAACACAGCTACTATGTGAGACAAAAGCCCGTAAACGCAAAAAAGGGGGGGGCCGCGAGGCCTCCCCCTTCCAAGTTCAAGCGTACGGC
>CAJJYO010000086.1 GCA_905197385.1 uncultured Collinsella sp. | reverse complement strand
CTCTACGAGATCGCGATCAAGCGCATGGCATACGACGAGAGGACGAGGAGGTACGTGGCGAAGCGAACCTCCGAGGGGAAGTCCCGGAGGGAGGCGATCCGCTGCCTGAAGCGCTACATAGCGCGGGAGGTGTACCGCGTGCTCATGGACCCGAATCCCGACGGCGCCGCGCCGGAAGGCCCCGAGCTCGCGAAGATGCGCAAGGCGATGCGGGTGACCCAGAAGCAGGCCGCCGCGGGGCTCGGCATGTCCGCGGCCTCACTCGGTCACCTGGAACATGGGAGACGGCGGTCGACGAAACTGGAGAGGAGGTATTACGAGCTCCTGTGCGAATTGAAGGGAGCGCTCCCGCAAACTGCCTATTGACAACTTATAGGAGCGTCGGTTTTAATTTCGCGAAATTCGGCATGGTTGAGGGTAATCGGTTAAACGTAGTAGATAGGCCCATTTGGTGGCGAACGAATCAAGCCGAGGTACAAAATAGCCCCCGCCCTAGAAAAATCGTCGGCAAGGTAGCAAAAAGCCCCGCGGGCAGGAGGCTGCTCGCGGGGCAAAGAAGAGGGGCTTATTGGTGGCGGACCGAGGGGTTCGGCATGGGGTATCTGCCGCGGCCGCTCTTAAGGCATTACAGCTCGACGAGCTGGCCGGTCTCGGCGGCCTCCTTGATGGCGTTGAGAAGCGTGAGCGTCTTAACGTTATCGGCGGGGGTCACGACGGGCTCGACCTCGCGGCGAACGACCTTCACAAAGTGCTTGAGCTGCATCTTGTGCGGCAGCGCCGGGTCCACGGCCGGGATCTCCATCTGCAGCGGCTTGTGCCAGTTGGAGGCGCCGTCGTAGGAGAACCGGTGCAGGCGGGGCAGCGAAAGGGCGCCCTTAGTGCCGCCGATAAAGTAGGCGTCGGCGTCGAAGGGGCGGTACTGCGGATCCTCGCGAGCGGTGGCCTCCCAGTTCCAGGGGCTGGCGGTGGCGTCAGAGATGGTCATGCTTGCGAGCGCGCCATCGGCAAAACGGACGTTGACCACGGCGGAGTCCTCGGTCTCAAAACCGCGGGCGGCGCTGGACTGCATGCCCTGGACGGCAACGGGCTCGCCCAGCAGGTAGCGGAGCAGGTCGACGTCGTGCACCAGGTTGACCAGGATCGGGCCGGCACCCTTCTTGCGGCGCCACTCGACATCGAAGTACTCGTCATTCTTATAGATCATGTAGTGGAAGCTCGACACGGTGAGCTTGCCCAGCTCGCCGGACTCGATGATCTCCTTGGCCTTGTTGACGAAGGGATTGTGGCGACGGTGCTGACCCACGAGTACGGGCACGCCGGCGGTCTCGGCCTCGGCGGCGAAAGCCTGGGCATCCTCAAGATCGTTGGAGATCGGCTTTTCGACCAGCGGCACGATGTTGCGCTTCACAGCCTCGCGGGCAACGCCCAGGTGTAGGTCGTTGGGCGTGGCGATGATGACGGCCTCGGGCTTGACCTCGTCCATCATCTGGGCGGGATCGGTATAAAACGGCACGCCGGCGGCCTCGGCCGTGGCACGGGCGCCCTCAAAGGCGTCGGCGATGGCGACGAGCTCGGCCTCGGGCTCCTCGGTGACAAAGCGGATGTGGTTGCGGCCCATGGCGCCGGCGCCGATAACGGCAATGCGGACGGGGTTGAGCTCAGACATTTCGACTCCTTAATACTGGTGGCGGTGGAATGCGGCAAGGGGGCGGTCCTTGTCGCATCGGTAAAACTAGGCGGACTTCTTCTTGCTGTCGGAGACCATCATGTAGACGGTGAGCACGACGGCGATGGCGGCGATCACAATGGCGCCGTAGAAGGACTGCTGGTAGGCGGCGCTGCCAGCCTCGGCGTGATACAGCACGGCGGTGATGGGCTGGCTGATCCAGGTGGAAGCGGCATAGCCCAAAAACATGATGCCGTAGTTGACGCCGATGTTGCTGGTGCCGAAGGCGCCACCGGTGAGCGGCGGGTAGATGACGAGCAGGGCGCCAAAGCTAAAGCCGAGCAGGGCGAGCGCCACAAAGAACATACTCTGCGTAAAGCTCATCGACATGATGACGAGTGCGACGATGGTGACGACAAGGCTGATGAGCAGCGACTTATAGGCGCCGAGCTTGTCGATGATCTGGCCAAAGGACAGACGACCAACCAGGTTGGCGCAGGTGTTGACGGAGACCACTACACCGCCGAGGGCGACGGCCGCGGCGCTCGTGGGGTCGGCGAAAAGCTGGACGGCGGCGATGGAGGCAACCTTGCCCACGAGCAGGGTGCCCGCGGTGGCGGCAAAGGCGAAGGTGACGATGAGGACCCAGAAGCGCGGGGTCTTGACCATCTCGCCTGGGGTGAGGTCGCCGAAGGTGCCGGCATGCGCGCCGCCCTTGGGGGCCTCGAAGCCCTCGGGCAGCCAGCCGGCCTCGGGGGCCTTCAGGAACAGGGCGGAGGCGGCGATCGTCACAAAGAAGATGACGCCGAGTGCCTTGAGGGCGCCAAAGATGCCCAGGCTCGGGATGAGCAGCGAGGCGAGCACCGGGGACAGCACGGCGGGGCCGGCGGTCGAAGCGGCCAGGGTGATGCCGGAGGCGAGGCCCTTCTTGTCGATGAACCACTTTTGGCCGGTGGTGAGCGCCGGGTTGTAGCCCAGACCGTTGCCGATGGCGGCGACGAGCGAGAACCACAGGTAGAACTGCCACGGCTCGGTGACGGTGCCGGACATGAACCAGCCCAGGCCGTAGCACACGGCGGCGGCGATCACGACGTTGCGCGGACCGATCTTGTCGGAGATGCGGCCGGCGAAGATGCCCGTCACGGCCATGATGGTCTGGAAGACCGGGAACGCCCAGGTAAGGGCGCTCGACCACTCGGGGTAGACGGCGAGCAGGTTCTTGCTCACGACGGAATACAGCGCGATGGAGCTGATGAAGAACATGGTGACGCACGCGGCGGAAAGCACGACGGCGCGACCCTTGTTGGAGTTGGTGGAAGCCATTGGACTCTTTCTAATCGATACGGGGGAGGGGCGGGCGTGTCCGCGGGGCCTCCCTGTCAGGTTGGTTTACTGGTCGGTCGGCTTGGCGACGCCGGACTCATCGGACCAGAGCTCGACACCCTTATTCTTAAGATAGTTGTCGGCATAGGCGCGACGGCCGCCGGGCTTGGCGGTGAGGTCGCCCATCATGTTGGAGAAGCCGCCGTCGACCTTGATGGCATCGCCGGTGGTAAAGTCCGAGCGCTTGGACGCCAGGAACATGACGGCGTTGGCGATATCGCTGACCTCGCCGATGCGGCGCGTGGCGATCAGACGGCTGCGGCTCTTTTCGACCTCGGGGTCGGCGTAGAAATTGGCCGACATCGGGGTCTTAACGAAGCAAGGCTCGACGCAGTTGGAGCGGACGCCGTAGGGGCCCCACTCGGCGGCGAGCATCTTGGACATCATGTTGACGCCGGCCTTGGTGGAGCTGTACACGCCCGAGAACGTCTCGGGGGAGTGGCTGGCGACGGTCGAGATGTGCACCAGGCGACCCTGGCCGGCCTTGATCATCTCGCGACCAAAGCGCTGCGAGGTGATGAAGTAACCGGTGAGGTTGACGTTGAGCACCTGCTCCCAGTCGCTCAGCGGCAGGTCCTCCATGGCGGCGAAGCGCAGGATGCCGGCGGTGTTGACGAGGACGTCGACGCGGCCGAAGTTGGCGATGGTGGCGTCGACGGCAGCCTGAACCTCGGCCTCGTCGGTGGCGTTCATCTTGTAACCCTCGGCGTGGATGCCAAACTCGGCAGCGAGGTCGGCGGCAGCGGCCTTGACCCTCTCCTCGTCCAGGTCGAGCAGGACGACGTTGGCGCCGTTGCGGGCGAACTCGCGGCAAATCTCGACGCCCATACCGCCGAGTGCGCCGGTCACGGCGCAGACATCGCCCTCGAGCTTAAGCCAGTTGCTCATAGGAACTTCCCTTCTTGTGCCTCCCGGTGGGCCGTTCCCATTAATCGACCCACGTGGTTTTCGCAGGTTATCGTATGCTTTGCATTTGCGCAGGTGAATTGCATATTTGTTAGAATGGTATTAACCGTAGGTTTACACTGTGTGATGCAGTTTTTTCTCAATTGAGCGCGTGACCTGCCAAAACGACCCCCTTCGGCAGTTCATTGCCATGCGTCTGGAAACGGGAGATTGACGTGTACGATCGACGACTCGAGGCCATATCGGCCGCCGCGGAGCTGGGAAGCTTCTCACGTGCGGCGGCAAAATTGCGCGTGTCGACCCCGGCGCTCGTCAAGCAGGTGTCGGGTTTCGAGGCCGAGTTCGGCATCACACTGTTTGAACGCTCGCACTCAGGCGTCAAGGTGACGCCGGCCGGCGCGCTGCTGGTGGACGACGCGCGCTCGATCATGCGGCAGTCCGAGGACGCGCTGCGCCGCGCCCGACGCGCGGCGGGCGATGGCGGTGCCGTGCACCTGGGCGTGTCGATGATGTGCCCGGGGCGCCAAACGCTGTCGATGTGGTCGGGCATCCACGATCTGGAACCGTCGCTGCGATTTGAGATCGTGCCGGTAAGCGACCTCTACGACGAGCGCGAATCCGTCATGCGTAGCCTCGGTCGAGAGGTGGATGTGGTGCAGTCGAGTTTTTCGACCCCGCGCTGGGGCGATGCCTGCCAAAAGCTCCGCATTGTCAACGTGCCGTTTTATATTGAACTGCCGCGCACGAGCCCGCTGGCGCGCAAGACGCGCATCACGGTTGCCGACTTAGAGGGCATGCGCCTGCGCGTGCTCCGTCACGGCAACGACGCCATGGACAGCCTGCGCATCGACCTGTTGACCGACGGCGGCGTGGACGTGATCGATGTGGATAGCTTCGATTTTGCGCTCTTTAATGAAGCCGAGGAAAAGGGCGACGCGGTGCTCACCTGCGGTGCATGGTCGGGGGTACACCCGGCCTTTGTGGGCGTGCCGTTTCTATGCGGGCGAGAGGTGCCGGTCTTTTTGCACTATCCGCTCGAGCCAACCCTCCAAGTGCAAAAATTCGTCAACGCCATGGCTCAGCTTCTCAACTAGCTCATTTGGGACGGGGCTTTTTTAGTTACTTTTGGCGTCCTACCTGCGCAATGCGAAAAATGCGAAAAATGACTGCAAATCGGTTACGCATGATTTTGCTTTTGCCCTGGGCTGGTTGTAGAATCAAAAAACTTAAACGTACTACTTGTGTAGCTTGCGCGAAAGCTCGGGCTGCGGCTGGGGGGTGCGCCCATGCAGGGTCCTTTCGGTCATATAGCGTCGATGCGCTGCACCTTTGTGATGTTGGCAGCGGTCTTATGCGCGTTCGTTATGGTCGGGGGGGTTGCCCTCGCGTGCGTACGGTGACGATGGCAACCTTATAGCGAACCCAACCTTTACCAACCAAGCTTCTGGTTGGTCGACGACCTCTCCGGCTAAGAAAATCGGCGAGATGTCGAGCCTCGATCTCTCCACGAAGCTCCTCAACGGTCAAAGAAACCTCAAACAAGCTAACGGTAATCACTTTGCGCTTGCGTGGAATTTTAAGCCACAGGGTACCAGTTATTATTTTGAACCTGGATCAACCTACACCACCTTTTCCACCCAGAGCGGCGCCACGTACGAGTGGGGCCTCAACCATCGCGCCGCAACCGAACACGACGTGCTGATGCTCACGATGGGTCCTCAACAGGAGAATCTGTCGGTTAACAGCGCAGGCCAAGACCAGCTCATGCAACTGCGGACTTGGCTTAAGGCGCAGGACAAGATGCCCCAGGGAAATACTGTTGAGCGGTACACCGTTTACAGCGATCCCTTTGCTGCAAATGGCGGCTTTGCTGGTAGCAGCGCCGACGGATCCCACTTCTCGTTTGAGCAGAGCGACGGTCGCATTGCGCTTTCTGTGTGGCTCGTAAGCTCTAACGGACAGGGTTGGTTCTCCTTTGGCACCAACAGTACACACTATTATCGAGTGCTTCCCGAGCAAGACGATGAGTTTGCCTATCAGGCAGTCTATACCGCAGCGTCCGAAAATACGATGCTTGCACTAACTTGCTACGATTCAAATCTTACGGAGGCAAACGAACAATACCGGGAGTGGTTTGGCAATCTGGTCAATGACGTTCACGTGGAAAAGCAGGGCACGCGTGACATCTATACTGACTTCGGCAAGGTATATCAAGAAAATTCGTCCGAGACCATGACAACGTTAAATAACTATGCGTTCTCGACCTCGAATCTTAAGAACGAAAATACGAACATTGCTAACGGCAGTTTTGAAGACGATATACATCTAGGGAACAAGAGCACCAGCAAGTTTACGCTGTGCTCGCCCCATTGGCGCACGACCGAGACGGACCATCGTATCGAGATCGTTGCCCAGAACGACTACTATATCGACCCAGTTGGACATTCTGTTCCATTTGCACCCTCGGATGGCGAGTACGCCGCCGAGCTCAACGCACACGAGGCGAGTTCGCTCTACCAATATGTGACGACCGAGCCGGGAAAACAGTATGAGTGGGGGCTCGACCACCGCGGCCGCTCGGGTCGAGACGCCATGGCCCTTATCATCGGTCCGCGACAAGAAAACGAGCCGTACAAGGACAATCAAAAGGCACTCGATCAGTACCAGCAAATTGTTCAATGGATTCAAATGAGCGTCGACAACTATGTCGGCTTGGATGTGGTCAATTTTTCCCAATCGGGCTGCAGCAAAAAGATCATCCTGTATTCAACCAAGTTTGACAAAGTGGGCGGATTTGCCAATGCGTCCAGCGGAAGCGCGTTCTCATGGACGGCCGATGCGGAGCATACCGAAAAATGGTGCGTATGGATCATGGCGTCCGAAAACGACGCGTGGGCTTCCTACGGTTCCAACGCGCTCGAGCAGAGCAAAAAGGTTGACTACGACTATACCTACACCATTCCGGATGGCCAAAACCAGAGCGTCTTTGCTTTTGTGGCCTACAACACGGCCAACGGGAGCAATTCGACCGGCAACTTCCTCGACAATATCTCGTTTAGGGA
>CAJJYO010000085.1 GCA_905197385.1 uncultured Collinsella sp. | reverse complement strand
CGTGGCTGACGAGCGCATGGCCCGGGAGCTGGTGGAGCAGCGCAAGGCCGAGGAGAAGGCCAAGGCCGAGCGCGCCTCCGAGCGCGGCAACCGTCGTGGCGGCAACAACGACCGTCGCGGTGGCCGTCGTAACGATCGCAACGCCTCCGACAACAACTCCGATCGCAACGCCTCCGAGAGCCGTCCGCACAGCCATCGCACCAACGCCAGCAACAACGTCGCTGCCGGCATGGACTTCCCCAACCCCGATAAGCAGGGCAAGGGCAAGAAGCGCAAGGGCGGTCACGGCAACGATGAGGACCACTACAGCCGCATGGCGCGTGAGGCCGAGGAGTACAGCCGCGAGAAGGTGCTCGAGGAAGCCCGCGCCGCCGTCGAGGAGGCCTCTCGCGAGTCCACCGGTCGCCGCAAGAAGCGCAAGGAGAAGCGCGAGCGCGAGGCTGCCAAGGCTCAGGAGGAGCGCAAGATTGAGGAGGCGCTGGCCCAGGGCGTGAACCCCGAGGAGCTTGACGCCATCAAGGTCTCCCAGGGCGTTACCGTCCAGGAGCTCGCCGAGGCGCTCGACGTTCCGGCCAACGACATCATCAAGCGCCTGTTCCTGCTGGGCACGCCGCTCACCATGACGCAGTCCATGTCCGACGACCTCGTCGAGCTCGTTGCCGACGACTTGGGCCGTCAGATCAAGATCATCACCCCCGAGGAGGAGAATACCTTCTCGTTCTACGACGATCCTGCCGACCTTAAGCCGCGCGCTCCGGTCGTCACCGTCATGGGTCACGTCGACCACGGCAAGACGAGCCTGCTCGACGCCATCCGTCCCACCGGCGTCGCTGCCGGCGAGGCGGGCGGCATTACCCAGGCCATCGGCGCTTCGCAGGTCATGATCAACGACCGCAAGATCACCTTCATCGATACCCCGGGCCACGCCACCTTTACGGCCATGCGTGCCCGCGGTGCCAAGGTGACCGACATCGTCATCCTGATCGTCGCCGCCGACGACGGCGTCATGCCTCAGACCATCGAGTCGATCAACCACGCTAAGGCCGCCGGCGTACCCATCGTCGTCGCCGTCAACAAGATCGATAAGCCGGGCGCCAACCCCGACCGCGTGCGCCAGGAGCTCACCGAGTACGGCATCATCCCCGAGGAGTGGGGCGGACAGAACATGTTCGTCAACATCTCGGCCAAGCAGAAGATCGGTATCGACGACCTGCTCGAGACTGTGCTGCTCCAGGCCGACGTGCTCGAGCTCAAGGCCAACCCCGACACCTTTGCCTCCGGTAACGTCCTCGAGGCTAAGCTCGACAAGGGCCGTGGTTCGGTTGCCACGGTTCTCGTGACCCGCGGTACCCTGCACGTGGGCGATACGCTGGTCGCCGGCCTTACCTATGGCCGCGTCCGCGCCATGCTTGATCCCAAGGGCAACGCCGTCACTGAGGCCGGCCCCTCCGACGCAGTTGAGATCCTGGGCCTGCAGTCCGTGCCCAACGCCGGCGACGAGTTCCGTGTGTTCGAGGACGAGCGCGAGGCTCGCGCCCTGGCCGATGAGCGTTCGCTCAAGGCCCGTATCGAGGAGCAGAGCCGCGTGAAGCACGTCACGCTCGAGAACCTCTTCGAGACCATCGCCGACGCCGAGGTCAAGGAGCTCAACCTGATCATCAAGGCCGACGTCCAGGGTTCCATCGAGGCCCTTCAGGACTCGCTCGACAAGATGGATCAGTCCGAGGTCCGCATCAACACGATCCACTCCGCCGTCGGTGCCATCAACGAGACCGACGTCGTCCTGGCCGACGCCTCCAACGCCATCATCATCGGCTTTGGCGTGCGTCCCGACGGCAAGGCCCGCTCCGCCGCCGAGCGCGAGGGCGTCGAGATCCGTTGCTACGACGTTATCTATAAGTGCCTCGAGGAGCTCGACGCTGCCCGTATCGGCATGCTCAAGCCCACCGAGGTCGAGGTCTCCACGGGTACCGCGACCGTCCTGGACACCTTCAAGGTGCCCAAAGTCGGCATCGCCGCCGGTGTCCGCGTCGAGGAGGGCGAGATCGCCGCGACCGATTCCGTGCGCCTGGTGCGCGACGGCATCGTGGTCTTCAACGGCAAGATCGCCTCGATGCGCCACTACAAGGATGAGGCCAAGAGCCTCAAGAGTGGTTCCGAGGGCGGCATTGGCCTGGAGAACTTCCAGGACATCAAGCCCGGCGACCAGATCGAGGGTTACCGCATCGACCAGGTTGCCCGTACCGAGTAGGGGGTAGCGCTATGAAGCAAACGCAGGCAACCCGCCGTCTGGGCGAGCAGCTTCGCGAGAAGCTTGGTTATATCCTGCTCTTTGAGGTTTCCGATCCGCGTCTCGACCTGGTCACTCTGACCGCGGTCGAGGTCGCGGTGGACCGTTCGTTCGCGCGCGTGTACGTGTCGTGCGATGCGAGCCGCTACGATGAGGTCATGGAGGCGCTCGCCAGCGCCAAGGGCCGCATTCGCAGCCTGTTGGCTCGCTCGCTCGATTGGCGCGTCACGCCCGAGCTCGATTTTCGCATCGATCGCTCGACCGATGAGGCCGAGCGCATTACGCGTGCGCTGGAAAACGTTCCGGCTACGCTTGCGATCGAAAAGGACGAGGACGGCTACCCCATAGCGGATGCGTCCAGGAGGCAGCTTTAGATGACTAATTCCGCCGACCTCGCCTCGTGCGAGTCTGCAGATATTAAACGACGCATCCTCGAGCTCATCGAGGATGCGTCCTCCATTGCGATCTCGGGTCACACCTCTCCCGACGGCGATGCCCTGGGCTCCGTGTTGGGCCTGGGCCTTTCGCTTATGAAGGTGTTCCCCGACAAGGACATCGCCCTGCTGCTGGCAGACGACGATCCTGTTCCGCGCATCTACCGTTTTATGGAGGGCGCCAATCTGCTGGTGCCGGCATCTGCCTACACCGGCAACCCGGACCTGTTCATTTCTGTAGACGTGCCGGTCGTCGAGCGCCTCAATAATTCCGCCGAGGTGTTGCGTCGATCGGCTCACGTGGCGTGCTTTGACCATCACCCGGCACGCGAGGAGTTTGCCGAGGTCAGCCTCAGGTGTGTCAATGCCGATGCTTGCGGCATGATTATCGACCGCTTTTTGGCCGATTGCGGCATTACCGCAAGCGATAGCATCGCCACCTGCCTGTTGTGCGGCCTGGTCACCGATACCGGTCGTTTTCAGTATCAGAACGCCGACGCTGCCGCGTTTCATGCCGCCTCGCGCCTGGTGGCGCACGGTGCCGATCCGGCGCGCGTCGCGCTCGAGGTATACCAGAGCATGCGTGTCGAGTTCTTGCACCTCAAGTCCATCGTCATGGGTCGCATCAAGACGGTCGCGCACGGGCGCGTGGCGTATAGCTATGCGTACGAGAGCGACCTTAAGGAATGCGGTGTCACCTCGGACGAGTGCGACGGCCTGGTCGATGTGGTGCGCTCGGTGATGGGCGTCGAGGTCTGCCTGTTCCTTAAGGGCATCGAGGGCGATACCAAGGTGCGCGGCAACCTGCGCTCCAAGGGCGAACTTGATGTTTCCGAGATTGCGGCCAACTTTGGCGGAGGTGGGCACCACGCTGCCGCCGGCTTTACCAACGCCGGAACGATTTCCGAGACGCTCACCGCGGCACTTCCCATGCTGGCCGAGCTGGTAGGGGAGGATCCCGCTTCGGTGACCGTCGAGCTCTAACTTTTTGGATGGTACATGGCTCGTCGTACACCTTCTCAACTTAATATGCTGCTCGCCGTCGATAAGCCGGTGGGCTGCACGTCCCACGACGTGGTTTCGCAATGTCGGCGCGCCCTCCATGAGCGGCGCGTCGGTCATGCCGGAACGCTCGACCCCATGGCATCGGGTGTCATGGTGGTGGGCGTGGGTCAGGCCACACGTCTGCTGGGCATGCTTACGCTTGATACCAAAAGCTACGTTGCCGATATCACGTTTGGCGTCGAGACCAATACCGATGATGCGGAAGGCGAGGCCGTCCGCACGGTGCCCATTGCCGCCGATCTGCGCGATCCGGCCTATGCCCGCGAGCGCCTGTGCGCCATGTTGGGCCCGCAGATGCAGGTGCCGCCGGCGTTTTCGGCCATTTCGGTCAACGGCGTGCGCGCCTATAAGGCTGCACGCGAAGGCAATGCCGTTGAGTTGCCCCCGCGTCCGGTCGAGGTTTACTCCGCCGATCTGATTGCTGTGGGTGGTGATGTCGACGCTTGCGTTTGGACCGTGGCGTTTTCGGTGAGCAAGGGCACCTATATTCGTGCGCTCGCTCGCGATCTGGGTCGTGCCTGCGACAATGCGGCACATATTTCCGCACTGCGCCGTACGGCCTCCGGTGTTGTTTCCATCGGCGCCTGCCATGCGGTCGAGGAACTTTCTGTCGAGTCCGCTGCCGGCTTTGCCTTGGATCCCATTGCGGCACTGGGCGCCACGCGCGTCGACTTGCCGGGCGATCTTGCCGACGATCTGCTGTGCGGACGTCGTATTCCTATTGAGCGCGCGCTTGCGGGCTTCGATGCCTCGAAGGCGCCGTTTGCGCTGGTGCTCGATGGCGGGCTCAAGGCGCTTGCCCGTATCGAGGGCGGTCGCTTTGTTATGGAGCATGTCTTTCCGCAGGCGATCGGCGGTGTTCGATGATGCTGGCCTCCCACGAGCTCGCGCGTATTTTTTTCGCGGGCGAGTCGGAAGAGGCCGGCATCGTAGCCGCCGATGCATTTGATGATTGCGCTTGCCTAGGTGCCGCGTCGATTGCCATCGGCGTGTTCGACGGCGTGCATCGGGGGCATCGCGAACTGATTGACGCGGTCGTTCGCGATGCGCGCGCCCGTGGCTGCAAGGCGGTTGTGGTCACCTTTGATCCCGACCCGGACGTGGTGGTGAGCTCTTCGCCCGCTCAAAAATTGATGACGACGGCCGACCGTCTGCATGCCCTGGCTCTCACCGGGGTCGATGCGGTCGTGGCCGTTCCCTTTACGCCTGCGGTGGCGGCTCTCGACCACGTGGGTTTTCTTGAGCTGCTGTCGCGCGTGGTCGATATCCGCTCGATTCGTGTGGGCATTGACTTTAGGCTGGGTCGCGGCGGCGCCTCGGGCGTTGCCGAGATGCAGACATGGGGTTCCGAGCACGGAGTTGACGTCTATGGCCACGAGTTGCTGTGCGTCGATGGGCAGACAATCTGCGCTACCCGTATTCGCCAGGAGCTGCGCCAGGGTCATGTTGAGCTTGCCGCCGAGCTGCTCGGCCGCCCGTATATGTTGCGAGGTATTGTTGCCGGCGGTCGTCACCAGGGTTCCGACATGGGTTTTCCCACGGCAAATATTCAGGTGCCCGAGGGTATTCAGGTTCCTGCCGATGGCGTCTACGAGGGCCTTGTGCTGGTCGATGATACCGTGTGGCCTGCCGCCGTCAACGTGGGCCTGCCGCCGACGTATGCCGACGACGCCGCCTCGGCGCATCTCGAGGCCAACTTGATCGGGTATGCGGGCGACCTGTACGGTGCCTCGGTGTCGTTGGCGTTTACGCGTTGGCTGCGCCCTTCGCGCGTGTTTGATTCGTTGGACGAGCTTATCGCGACCGTCGAGGGTAATATTGACGATATTCGCCATAACTTGGGTGAGCAGGGGGTGAGCATCCGTGATTAGCGATGAGGAAAAAGACCAGGTGCGCGCTGCATCCGACCTGGTTGCCATCGTGCAGGAAACGGTTGAGCTCAAGCCCCGCGGCCATGAGTTTTGGGGTTGCTGCCCCTTTCATGGCGAAAAGACCCCGTCGTTTCACATTATCCCCGCCACGCAGGTGTGGCATTGCTTTGGCTGTGGTGAGGGCGGCGACGTCTTCACCTACATCATGAAGCGCGAGAACCTGAGCTTTCCCGAGTCGATTCGCTACCTGGCCGACCGTGCCGGCATTGAGCTGCACGATAATGGCGCTTATCGCGAGCGCGGCACCAAGCGCGCCCGCATCTATGACTTGTGTGCTGAAACCGCCCAGTTCTACCACACCATGCTCATGCGCGGTAAGGACAGCCATCCTCGCGAGTACTTCGCCAGCCGAGGTATGGGCGGCGACGTCTGCCGCCGCTACTGCCTGGGCTTTGCGCCGGGCCGCAACGCGCTGGTGTCGCATCTGTCGCAGGCGGGCTTTACCCCGCAGGAGATGATCGACGCCAACGTGGCCGTGAGCCGTGGGCGCGGGCAGCTTGCCGACCGTTTTTACGACCGTGTGATGTTTCCCATCTTTGACGAGCAGGGTCATAACATCGCCTTTGGTGGGCGCATTATGGGCGACGGCCAGCCTAAGTACCTCAACACCGCCGAGACGAGCGTGTTCCATAAAAAGCGAAACCTCTATGGCTTTAACTGGGCCAAGGAGTTTATCGTCGCGCAGGACACCGCTATCGTGGTGGAGGGTTATACCGACTGTATCGCCTGCTGGGAGGCGGGGATCAAAAACGTCGTCGCCACGCTGGGCACGGCGCTGACGGAACATCATGTAAAGACGCTCACCCGTTTTGCCAAGCGCATTGTATATATGTTCGATGGCGACGCCGCCGGTCAAAAGGCCGCGCGCCGCGCGATTCAGTTTATCGAGCAGGATTCGATGGACCTGCGCTGCGTGGTACTTCCCGACGGCAACGACCCCATGGAGTTCATCACCGCGCATGGTGGCGAGGCGCTGCAGGCGCGCATCGATGCCGCCGAGCCCCTCATGGACTTTGTATACCGCTCGCTGCAGGAGTCGAGCGACATTACCACGCCGGGCGGTCGTGCCAAAGCGCTCGAGGACGCACTGACGCTCATCTATCCGCTGCGCGATAGCTACATGATCGATACGTACTTTATCCAGATTGCGGACCTTTTGGGTTTGGATCTGGAGACGGTGCGTTCGAGCTCGAGCCGTGTGTTTCGCGATGTTGCCAAGCGCGAGGACGCTGAGCGTCGTCGCGAACAGAACTACGAGCGTCAGCGGGCGCAGTCCGAGCGCGCAGGCAGCGCAGGCAGCGCAGGCGGTCGGGCGTCTGGTTCGCGGGAGGCGTCTCGCGGCGCCTGGGCGTCGGGG
>CAJJYO010000084.1 GCA_905197385.1 uncultured Collinsella sp. | reverse complement strand
GGCGGTGTTGCTGCCACTATCAACGGCACCAACCTTACCGAGGACACCGTGACCAAGCAGATCATGAGCATGCGCACGTCCTACGGCTACACCAAGGATGAGGATTGGGCGCAGTATCTGGTTGACAACGACCTCACGCCCAAGAAGTACCGCAAGCAACTCATCGACTCCTACACGCAGCAGATTCTGCTTCAACAGGCACAGAAGGAGAACGGCGTGACGGTGTCGGACGAGGAGGTCGAGAAGGCTTGGAAGGACGCGTGCAAGAGCGCGGGCGGTGCCAAGGCCTTTAAGAAGACCCTCAAGACCTACGGCTATACCGAGGACACCTACAAGGACTCGCTCAAGGAGAGTCTGGCACAGCAAAAGCTCAAGGACGCCGTGGCGCCCACCAGCAAGCCCAAGGACAGCGAGATTGTCGATTACATCAACGAAAACCTGTCCAGCTACAACGACGCCCGCCGCTCGTCGAACATCCTGATCAAGGTTGATTCCGACGCTTCCGACGAGGACAAGGCTGCCGCCAAGGCCAAGGCGCAGGAGTGCCTGGACAAGATCAACTCCGGTGAGCTGAGCTTTGAGGACGCCGTTGAGCAGTACTCCGAGGACACCGGTTCCAAGGAGAAGAAGGGCGATGTGGGCTGGGATAAGCTTACCACCTTCGTCGACAGCTACCAGACGGCGCTCGAGGGGCTCAACAAGGGCGACGTGAGCGACGTGGTCGAGTCGACGTACGGTTACCATGTCATCAAGTGCACCGACTACTTCCATGTCGATAATCAGGTTGATGATATCAACCAGGTGCCCAAGGCCATCAAGAAGTATGTCTCCAACGTGGTGAAGACGCAGGCGGCCAGCACCGCGTACAGCGAGTGGCTAGAGCAGTACAAGAAGGATGCCGACATCACCGTTAATCCCATGCCCAAGGACGTACCCTATAACGTGAGTCTGAAGGGCGTCACCAAGAGCTCGACCGACGATTCGTCGACGACTGAGTAATCATGGGGCGGTGCTCGCACGAGTGCCGCCCACGCTATTAGAGAGGATTTGCAGATGACCAACGAAGAGCTGCAGAAAGAAATGATCGCGGCCATGAAGGCCAAGGACAAGGTTCGCCTGTCCATCATTCGCCAGGTCAAGGCCGAGGTGAAGAATATCGAGGTTAACGAGCGCCGCGATGTGACCGAGGAAGACGTCAACAGCATGATCAAGCGCCTGATCAAGCAGACGAGCGAGACGCTGGAGATGTCCATCAAGGCCGGCACCGACCAGGAGCGTACCGACAACCTGACCGAGCAGGTCAAGATCCTGGAGAGCCTGCTGCCCGCGCAGGTTTCGGGCGAGGAGCTCGAGGCCCTGATCGAGCAGGTTATCGCCGAGCTGGGCGCCACGTCCAAGAAGCAGATGGGCCAGGTCATGGGTGCCCTGGGCAAGGCCACCGGCGGCAACTTCGATAAGCCGGCCGCAGCAAAGATCGTCGGAGCCCGCCTCGCGTAGGGGCCGAGTGGCACACAGTTGAGGCTGAGGGGGCGTGGCCGTCATGGTCGCGCCCCTTTTTGCTGGGCTGGGCACTCATTGGGGACAGGCTTAAATGAGTGCCCAATGAGCAGGTACTCATTTAAGTCTGTCCCCAATGAGTGGGTGGAAGGTTGCGGGTTCTTTACGGGAATGTAGTGTGGGCTGCGGAAACGTGGTTCTTTCCGTACAATAGTTCAACTCATGTAAACGCAGGGAAGGGACATTCATGGCAGACATGATCGAGATCAAGCATCTCAACAAGTACTTTGGCGACCTGCATGTGCTCAAAGATATCAACCTCACCGTCAAACGTGGCGAGAAGCTCGTAATGATCGGGCCTTCCGGCTCGGGTAAATCGACGCTCATCCGTTGCGTCGATTATCTGGAGGAGCCCACGTCGGGCGAGGTTGTCATCGACGGTACGCCGCTCACCAAAAAGAATCACCTGGAGATGGCTCGCAAGTATAGTTCCATGGTGTTTCAGCAGTTCAACCTGTATCCCAACATGACGGTGCTGGGCAACCTGACGCTCGCGCCCATCAAACTGCAAAAGAAGAGCAAGGAGGAGGCGACCGAGATCGCCATCGCTGCGCTCAAGCGCGTCGGCATGGCACATAAGGCCGGCGAGTATCCGCAGAATCTCTCGGGTGGTCAGCAGCAGCGCATCGCCATCGCCCGTGCCCTGTGCACCAAGCAGCCCATCATCCTGTTTGCCGAGCCGACCTCCGCGCTCGACCCCGAGATGGTCCAGGAGGTTCTGGACGTTATGATTGAGCTCGCGCAGGAGGACATCACCATGATCTGCGTGACGCACGAGATGGGTTTTGCGCGTCAGGTGGCCGACCGCGTCATCTTTATGGAGGACGGCCGCATTCTGGAGGAGGGCACGCCCGAGCACTTCTTCGATAACCCCGAGAACCCGCGCTGCCGCGAGTTCCTGTCCAAGATTCTGCACTAGGCGCGGTGATGGACATGACGGATATGACGAGGGCGGCCGTGTCGCGCCGTCACTTTTTGCGGCTGGGGGCCGGCATGCTTGCTCTGACGGGGACCGCGCTTACCGGTTGCGGCAACTCCACCAGCGGCGAGGGCTCCGACAAGGGCTCTAAGCTTGCGGCCATCAAGTCGCGTGGACATCTGAATGCCGGCGTTAAGAAGGATGTTCCCGGCTACGGCTATTACGACACCGCCAAGGGTCGCTTTGAGGGCATGGAAGTCGATTTGTGCTACCAGATCGCCGCTGCCGTCTTTGGCGTGAGCTACAAGGAGGCCCGTGCCCAGGAGCTTGTCGAGTTTAACGACGTAACACCCAAGACGCGCGGCCCGCTGATCGATAACGGCCAGCTTGACGTGGTCGCGGCGACCTACACCATCACCGACGAGCGCAAGAAGAGCTGGGATTTCTCGACGCCGTACCGCACCGACTACGTGGGGCTCATGGTCAAGAAGCGTTCGGGCTTTACCTCGATTGAGGATCTGGACGGCAAGGTCATCGGCGTGAGCCAGGGTGCTACCACGCAGGGCCTGATCGAGCAGATGATCAAGGACAACGGCTTTAGCTGCAAGCCAGAGTTTAGGGCCTTTAGCGGCTATCCCATCATCAAGAGCTCGCTCGACGCCGGCAATATCGACGTCTTTGCCATGGACCGCTCCACGCTGGCCGGTTACATGAACGAGACCGTTGAGCTGCTGCAGCCCGAGGTCAAGTTTGGCGAGCAGGGCTACGGCGTGGCGACCAAGAAGGGCTGCGACCTTTCGGCCGTGGTCGATCAGGTGATTTGCGATCGCCTGGCCGACGGCTGGCTCGACCAAGAGGTCAAGACCTGGGGTCTTGTATAGGCGCATCGTCCAAGGAAGGAATCAAATGCTCGAAGGATTATTTGACGCCGACCGTTGGTCGACGACATTTCAAAATATGGGGCCCTTCTGGGAGGGCTTTGGCGTGACGCTGCAAGTGGTCGTTGCCGGCCTGCTGTTGTCGCTGGTGCTGGGCACGCTGCTGGGCGTGTTCTCTACCACTCGCTCGCGCGTGCTGCGCGCCATAAGCCGCGTGTACGTGGAGTTTTACCAGAACACCCCGTTGCCCGTGCAGGTGCTCTTTATGTACATGGCCGGTCCGCAGTTTTTGCAGGCCATAACCGGTGCCGACCAGCCGGTGCGCATCGCGCCGTTCGTGCTGGGCTTCTTGGGCGTGGGTCTGTATCACGCGGCCTACATTTCGGAGGTCATCCGCACTGGTATCGAGGCGGTTCCGCGCGGTCAGATGGAGGCGGCCCAGAGCCAGGGCTTCACCCGTGCGCAGGCGTACTGGTACATCGTACTGCCCCAGACATTCAAGATCATTCTGCCGCCGCTGTGCAACCAGGCGCTCAACCTGGTCAAGAATACGTCGGTGCTGGCGCTTGTGGCCGGCGGCGACCTTATGTACCGTTCCGACAACTTTGTGAGTCTGTACGGTTACCTGCAGGGATACATCGTCTGCTGCCTTATGTACTTCATCATCTGCTTTCCGCTCGCCATACTGGTGCAGTGGCTCGAGCGCCGCTCCAAGGAGCGTCCGCGCGGTGTGAGCCTGGCCGAGCTGGGGCTCGACAACGTAGAGGAGGCCTAGCGCATGGAAATCTTCAACGCGACCAACCTGCTCTACATTTGGGGCGGCTTTGTTAAGACGATCGAGATCTCGGCGCTGTCGATCTTTTTCTCGCTCATCTTTGGCACGGTGCTGGCGCTCGTTAAAAGTTATGCGCCCCGTCCATTCCGTATTTTGGTGAGCGCCTATATCGAGCTGTTCCGTTGCACGCCAAACCTGCTGTGGATCCTGTTTATCTACTTTACGGTGCAGGGTTTGGACATTGTGATTTCGACCATCGCCTTTACGCTGTTTACCAGCGCTGTTATGGCCGAGATTGTGCGCGGAGGCCTCAACTCGATTCCGCGCGGCCAGTTTGAGGCAGCGCAGAGCCAGGGTTTTGGCTTCTTTGCCACCATGCGCTACATCATTCTGCCCCAGACGTTTAAGACGATCATTCCGGCGCTGTTTAGCCAGTGCACGACCGTCATCAAGGACAGCTCGTATCTTTCGGGCATTAACGTGGCCGAGCTCATGTACACGGCCAACGTCGTGATGGCCCACGCGATCGATCTGTCGCAGGTGCTTATGCTCTACGGCCTGGTGTTTGCGATGTACTTTGTGCTCAACTTTGGTATCTCGCTGCTGGTCCGAGCGTATCAACGTCGTATTGTGGCAGCGTAGAATGTGACAAAGGGACTGTCCCTTTGTCACATAGAGAAAGGAATCGCGATGAGCGATCTGGAGAATAAGAAGAATCCTGTGGTCATTACCATCGCGCGCGACTTTGGCGCCGAGGGCCACGAGATTGGTCGTATCCTCGCCGATGAGCTGGGGATTCCGCTGTACGATAACGAGCTGCTGGTGCGTGCTTCGCTGCGCGCGGGCGAGTCGCTCGACAAGATGGCCGCCTACGACGAGCGCCTGGCCGTGGAGAACATGGCGTTTCTGCCCGACCGCTACGATGCGCGTTCGTACTCGGACAAGTTGTTCCAAAAGATGAGCCAGGTGATTTTGGATCTGGGTGAGACCGAGAGCTGCATTATCGAAGGCCGTCTGTCCGATTATCTGCTGCGCAACAACCCCAACCACATCGCCGTGCTGGTGACTGCGCCCTTTGAGGACCGCGTCGAGATCGTGCGCAAGAAGCGCGGTCTCAACAAAAAGAAGGGCGCCAAGCTGGTCAAGCAGCAGCAGAAGGCGCGCGAGGCGTTCTATAAGCGCTACAGTGCCGGAAAGTGGAAGATGACGAGCGGTAAAGACATCGTCGTCAACCGCGCCAAGCTGGGCCGCGAGGGTTGCAAAGACGTTATTGCCGCAGCCTACCGCTACAAAGTAGCGCAGCTCGAAGACTAACCGACCAAAACCATCACAAAGGTGCCTGTCCCCATCGTGGTGGTTGGGTGGTCGGCATAGAAAAAGTCCCCGCCGGGCGTGTGCTCGACGGGGACTTTGCCGTTTGGTGGTTAGCGCTGTAGGTGATTACTCGCCCAGCAGGCTCTTGGTGATGGAGGCAGCGGCCTTCTTGCCGGCGCCCATCGCCAGAATGACCGTAGCGGCACCGGTGACGATGTCGCCGCCGGCCCAGATGCGGGGATCGGTGGTCTGGCCGGTCTCCTCGTCGGCGACGATGTAGCCCCACTTGTTGAGCTCCATCTTGCCGCCGATCTTCTTTGCGAAGGGGTTGGCGTTGGTGCCGATAGCCGAGATTGCGACGTCGCAGGGAATCTCCTCGATGGCGCCCTCGATGGGCACCGGGCGACGACGGCCGGACTCGTCGGGCTCTCCGAGCTCCATCTTCTGGACCTTGACGGCGCACACGGAGCCGTCCTCGCCAGCGACAAACTCGAGCGGGGAGACGAGCGGCAGAACCTCGACGCCCTCGGCCTTAGCGTGGTGCAGCTCGGCGCGACGGCAGGGCATCTCGTCCTCGGTACGACGGTAGGCGATGATGGCGTGCTCGGCGCCCAGACGCTTGGCGGTACGGACGGCGTCCATAGCCACGTTGCCGCCACCAAAGACGACGACGTTCTTGCCGTGCTTGGTGGGGGTGTCGTACTCGGGGAACTTGTTGGCCTTCATCAGGTTCACGCGGGTGAGGTACTCGTTCGCGAAGAAGACGTTGGGCAGGTTCTCGCCGGGGACGTTGAGGAACTTGGGCAGGCCAGCGCCGGTCGCCACGTAGATGGCGTCGAAGCCCTGCTCGAACAGCTCCTCGGCCGTGGCCATGTTGCCCACGACGGAGTTGTACTCAAACTTGACGCCCATGTCCTCCAGGCCGTCAATCTCGCGCTTGACGACTGCCTTGGGCAGACGGAACTCGGGGATGCCGTAGACCAGCACGCCGCCGCCGGTGAAGAAGGCCTCAAAGACGGTGACGTCAAAGCCGTTGCGGGCGAGCTCGCCGGCGCAGGTGATGCCGGACGGGCCGGAGCCAACGACGGCGACCTTCTTGCCGTTCTTGGGGGCCATCTTGGGCGTGGAGGCGAGCTCGGGGCGGTCACCCAGGAAGCGCTCGAGCTGGCCGATGGCCACGGGCTCGGACTTCTTACCACGGATGCACTTGCCCTCGCACTGGTTCTCCTGCGGGCAGACGCGGCCGCAGATGGCGGGAAGCATGGAGTCCTCGCGGATGGTATCGAGAGCGCCGCCGAAGTCCTTCGCGCGGATCTGCTCGATAAAGCGGGGAATGTTGATGTTGACAGGGCAGCCCTCAACACAGAACGGCTTCTTGCAGTTGAGGCAGCGCTCAGCCTCGGCCAGCGCCATCTCCTCGGTGAAGCCCTTGTCGACGGGGCGGAAGTCGCAGGCGCGCTCGGCAGCCGGCTCCTCGTTATCGGGGGTGCGGGGCGACTTCATATCGGCAACGAAACGACCGTTAACTAGTGGCATGCGCAGCTCTTTTCCTCATAGGCCTTGAGGGACTCGCCCTCTTCGGAACGGTAAGCGGCCTGGCGGGCACGAAGGTCATCCCAGTCGACCAGGGTGGCATCGAAGTCGGGGCCGTCGACGCAAGCGAACTTGGTCACGCCGCCCACCTCGACGCGGCAG
>CAJJYO010000083.1 GCA_905197385.1 uncultured Collinsella sp. | reverse complement strand
ACTACATCGTCGACAAGGCCGTCGAATTCAAGCTCGGCGCCCGCGGCCTGCGCTCCATCTGCGAGGACGTTCTGCAGCAGACGATGTTCGACCTGCCCAGCGAGGAAGGCGTTTCCAAGGTCGTTGTGACCGAAGCCTCCGTAAAGGGCGAAGAGCAGCCCCAGCGCATCTACGGCTAAACCAGCCAAAAACGTGCTTGCAAATAGCCTCTGACCATCCGTGGTCGGAGGCTATTTTATATATACGCAATAACCCCAACTACCTGTGTTATTCTGTGTGTTTGTTTAAGCCTCAGCGAAGTCATATCAGACTGAAGTAATCGATACCTAAGGGGAGGAATGCAGGCCCTGGTGGGCCTACATTCCTCCCCGGCGGGACAGGGAGAGATATATGGAAGAGATGCCCAAGAACTACGATCCGTCGACCAGCGAGCCGGCGATCCTGCAGAAGTGGCTCGACGGCGGCTACTATAAGCGCCGCGAGGGCGTGGGCGACTGCACCGTCACCATTCCGCCTCCCAACGTGACCGGCAAGCTCCACATGGGCCACGCCACCGACGACTCCATCCAGGACGCCATCATCCGCATGGCCCGCATGCGCGGCAAGTCCACGCGCTGGGTGCTGGGCACCGATCACGCCGGTATCGCTACGCAGACCAAGGTCGACAAGAAACTCAAGAGCGAGGGCATTAGCCGCCTGGAGATCGGTCGCGACAAGTTTGTCGACGCTTGCTGGGATTGGACCCACGAGTACGGCGGCATCATCGTCGAGCAGATCAAGCGTATGGGCTGCTCCGTTGACTTCGATAACGAGCGCTTTACCATGGACGAGGACTACGCGCAGGCCGTGCGCAAGGTCTTCTGCGACTGGTACCACGACGGTCTGATCTACCGCGGCAAGCGCATCGTCAACTGGTGCCCCAACTGCACCACCGCCATCTCGGACGACGAGGCCGAGTACAAGGACGAGAAGGGCCATCTGTGGCACCTGCGCTACCCGCTGACCGAGCCGGTCAACGGCCAGGACTACATCGTCGTCGCCACCACGCGCCCCGAGACCATGCTCGGCGACACGGGCGTCGCCGTTTCCCCGAAGGATCCCGAGAAGGCCGCCTTCGTGGGTAAGACCGTCAAGCTCCCCATCGTCGATCGCGAGATTCCCATCTTTGAGGATTGGCATGTCGACGCCAACTTCGGTTCCGGCTTCGTTAAGGTTACTCCGGCCCACGACCCCAACGATTACGCCATGGGTCAGGCCCACGACCTTCCGCAGATCAATATCTTCGACGAGCACGCGGTGGTCGTCGAGGGCTATGGCGAGTTCACCGGCATGACCCGCGAGGAGTGCCGCGAGGCGGTCATCAAGTGGTTCGACGAGCACGGCCTACTCGATCACGTCGAGGAGCACGACCACTCCGTCATGCACTGCTACCGTTGCGACGCCGCGCTTGAGCCGTGGCTGTCCGAGCAGTGGTTCGTGGCCGTCGACAAGCTCAAGGGGCCGGCGCTCGACGCCGTCAACTCCGGTAAGGTCACCTTCCACCCCGCGCGCTGGACGCAGACCTACACCACTTGGATGGAGAATCTCAAGGACTGGTGTATTAGCCGCCAGCTGTGGTGGGGCCACCGCATTCCCGTGTTCTACTGCGAGGACTGCGGCTGGGAGGACGCCCTTACCGAGGACACCGATGTGTGCCCCAAGTGCGGCGGTCATCACGTGCATCAGGACGAGAACGTGCTGGACACCTGGTTCAGCTCGCAGCTGTGGACCTTCGCCACGCAGGGCTGGCCGCAAAAGCCGGAGCTGCTCGAGGGCCATCATCCCACGACGGCGCTCGTCACCGCGCGCGACATCATCGCGCTGTGGGTCGCCCGCATGGTCATGAGCTCGCTGTACTTCCTGGACGAGGTGCCGTTTAAGGACGTCGTCATCTACCCGACGATCCTTGCCAAGGACGGCAGCCGCATGTCCAAGTCCAAGGGCAACGGCGTTGACCCCATGGACCTCATCGGTATGTACGGCGCCGACGCCATGCGCTACAACCTTCTTACGCTGTGCACCAACAACCAGGATGTTAAGTTCGACGCGAACATCGACAAGAAGACCAAGAAGCTCATCGACAGCCCGCGTACCGACCAGGCCAAGAGCTTTGTGACTAAGATCTGGAACGCCAGCCGCTTCCTGCTCATGAACATGGAGGGCTACACGCCCGGCGAGCCCGTCGTGGAGACGCCGGCCGACGCCTGGATGTTCAGCCGCCTGGCCAAGGCCGTTAAGATGGTCACCGAGGGTATTGAGAACTACACCTTTGGCGATATGGCCCGCGGCGTGCAGCAGTTCTTCTGGAACGAGGTCTGCGACTGGTACGTCGAGGTCACCAAGGCCCGCTTGAAGGGCGAGGGCCGTCTGCAGGCTCAGCGCAACCTGATCTTTGTGCTGGATACCTCCATTCGCCTGATGCACCCGCTCATGCCGTTTGTCACCGAGGAGATTTGGGACAACATGCCGGCCAGCGTGCTCGACCTGGATGCCGAGGGCAACGTCGACCGCGCCGAGGCGCTCATGATAGCCAAGTGGCCCGAGCCCGCCGATTACGCCAAGTATGTCGACGAGGACGCCGAGCGCGCGTTTGAGCTGTGCCGCGCCGTCGTTTCCGCCGCCCGCGCCACGCGTTCGCGTTATCGCTTGAGCCCCAAGGCCGAGCTCGACGTGGTCGTGCGCGCCGGTGTCGAGGACATCGAGAAGCTCGAGAGCCTGCGTTCGACCATTGAGCCGCTGGCCAACACCGCTTCGCTGGTCATGGGTACCGACGTTGAGAAGCCGGCCGCGAGCATCGCCGTGGTCGACAGCGGCGTCGAGGTCTTTGTGGTGCTCGAGGGCAAGGTCGATCTTTCGGCCGAGAAGGCGCGTCTTGAGAAGGAGATCGCCGCGGCGCAGAAGGAGCTCGCCGGCTGCGAGAAGACGCTCGCCAACGAGGGCTTTGTGGCCAAGGCCGCGCCTGCGGTGGTCCAGAAGAAGAGGGACCGTGCAGCTGAGCTCAAGGAGATCCTGGCGGCGCTGACTGCTCAGGTTGCTGACTTCTCGTAAATTGCGCTGAGGGGCGCGTCCCGACGCTTTGCTCGCTACTGCGGACAGTCCTGCGCAAGACGGACAGCACATTAAGTGCTGTCCTTTGCGTGCGGAACTTGTATCGAGCAAAGCGTCGGGCCGCTCCTAGTTCGTTTACGTGGTTGTTTGCAACTGGCGTGTTAGGGCCACTTGGTTGTGGCCTTGATTCTGCTGCAAAGCGGTGTTTGGCTGACATTTTGAATGGGAGGGGCTCGTTGTTGATTCGGGCCTCTTTTTATGTTGAGGGGACTTTGGGTTATGGCTAAGCGTTCTGGGTCGTATTCTGTGCCGTTCTCGTTTGAGTTGCTTTCGTTTGATGAGGCTGTGGGGCTTGCTGCTGATACGGGGCGGATTTCTGGGGATGCTGGTCCTCTGCTTGAGACGGTTGTCGATATGCTCGATGAGCTGGGGCGTCCGGACGAGTATTTCGATTGCATCCAGGTTGCCGGTACCAATGGCAAGACTTCGACTACGCGTTTTTCGGCTGCCATTCTTCGTGGTGAGGGGCTCAAAACCGCGCTGTATACGTCGCCACAGCTGGTGCGCTATCCCGAGCGCATGGAGGTTGATGGGTGCGTCGTGAGCGACGAGGCCTTTGCCCATGGCGTTTCGGCAGCTGTCGAGGCGGGGCATCGCGTGAATGCGCGCCGTGTGGCGGCAGGGGAGCGCGCCTATACCATCACACCGTTTGACCTGCTGACGGCTGCTGCACTTGTAGTGTTTGCCGAGGCTTGCGTGGACGTAGCCGTGCTTGAGGTTGGCATGGGCGGGCGTTGGGACGCCACGAGTGCGACCGATCCCGTCGCCGTTGCCATTACGGGCATTGGGCTCGATCATACACGTATTTTGGGCAACACGCTCGAGGCCATTGCGGGGGAGAAGGCTGCGGTTATTAAGCCTGGGCGCTTTGTTGTTTTGGGCGAGGGTACGCATGAGGCGAGCGTTCAGCGCGTGATGGATGCCCGTTGCCGTGAGTGCGGTGTGGTGCCGCTCGTGGTGAACCATGCCACAACCAAGGTTCCGGCACACGTGGGCGACACGGTTGAGTTTAGCTGCACCACGCCGCGTGCGATCTATACGTCAAGCATGGTTAAGCCGGCCTACCAGCCGCAGAATGCTGCGTGCGCGATTATGCTGTGCGAGGGGTATTTGGGCCGCGAGCTCGACCACGATGTGCTGGATGCATCGCTTATGGGCTGCCCCACGCCGGGTCGTTTTGATGTGCTGGGGACCGATCCGCTCAAGCTGATCGACGCCTGCCATAACCCTCAGAGCTGCGAGAACTTTGTGAGCGCGCTGGACGAGATAGATCCGTGCGTCGAGAATCGCCCCACGCTGCTGTGCGCCGCACTGGCCGACAAGGATGTGGCCGGTATTGTCGATGTTCTGATTCCGGCCTTCCCGCGTGTGGTCGTAACCCAGACCGATTCCGATCGCGCCCTGCCGGCAGAGGAACTTGCTGCCCTGGTGGACGCCAACAAGCTTGCCGGTGTGTACCCTAGCGTGCCCGAGGCTCTCGCGGCTTTTGACGCCGTGGGCGAGTCCTTCGTTGCCGCCGGCACCATCACCCTAGCCGGCGAAGTAGCCGGCCTGCTGCGCTAGCCCATCCCCTCATCAGTTGCGGTGAAATAGTTCCTGTTTTTGGGTTCTAGCAGCCCATCCAGGAACTATTCCACCGCAACTTAGTTTGGGGGCTTGGGGACCAGGCTAGTCTAGGCGGAATGGGTCGTGAGGGTAGGCGTTGAGAATCTCGACGCCCTTCTCGGTCACCAGGGCCAAGTCCTCGATGCGGACGCCGGTGCGGCCGGGGAGGTAGATGCCCGGCTCGATGGAGAACGTCATGCCCGGCTCTACGACCTGCTCGTTGACGAGTGAAACGTCGCCCGGCTCGTGGTCCTGCAGGCCGATCGAGTGACCCAGGCGATGCGTAAAGTACCGCCCATAGCCCGCGTCTTCAATCACGTCGCGTGCGGCGCGGTCCAGGTCACACATGCGCACGCCCGGTGCGATGAGTGTTTCGGCGGCCTCGTTGGCACGGCGCACGATGTCGTAGATGCGCGCCGTCTCCTCGTCCGGCTCGCCCCAAAAGAACGTGCGCGTCATGTCCGAACAGTAGTTGCAGCGGCGTCCGCCAATGTCGAACAGCACCACGTCGCCACGCTTGAGCACGGTGTCGTCGGGTTCGTGGTGCGGGTCGCCGGCGTTGGCACCAAAGCTCACGATGGGCGAAAAACTAAAGCCCTCGCAGCCGTGCTTGCGATACAAGCCGAGCATCTGGTCGGCAATCTCGCGTTCCGTCACGCCTTCGTGGACGAGCTTGATGGCATCGGCCATCACGGCGTCGTTAGCGGTCGAGGACGCGCGCATGAGCTCCTGCTCGGTGGCATCCTTGTGGGTGCGCGCTGCGGTGACGGCAAAGTCACCCAGGAAAAACTCGCTCGTAGCATGGCGCTCCATGAGCGGCATCAAAAAGCCGGAGCGCATGACGGTGTCGATGCCGAGCGGTTTGGTCGGATCGATTTCGCGAGCGATGGCATCGGCCACGACGTCGGTATCGGTGTGGTAGGCAACGCGGGCATTGTCATACTCGGGCAGCTGATGCAGAGCGTTGACCAAGATCACTGGCTCGTTACCGCGTGCGAGCAGCACGCCGCAAAAACGCTCGAACATATCGGCATAAAAGCCGGTCAGGTAATAAATCGACCACGGGTCGTTTACGAGCAGCTGTGCGCCGGGGTGCTGAGCCTCGAGCGCATCGAGCACGCGCGCCACGCGCTGGTCATCGACATGTGCCATGAAACATCCTTTCGCTAGGTTGCCACCATGGTATCCCATGCCCGGCAGCTAGGGACGTTCCTTTTATGCCGGCACTTTGGGACACTCCATGGCGAGCCTGGCAAGCGCGCAGGAAAAAGTAGTCATAAGAGGCCCGTCCCAAATGGGCTGGCTTCAAAAGTATGGCGGATTACGGGGCTGGACCTGTATTACTTGACCATGGGAAAAATCACGAAATTAAAACCGCAGGTAGACGGCTCGCCAATTATCGAAAAATGCCGGTATGGTCGGTCTGCGTCAATCCAACCCCGTAAACCGTCATAGTTTTGAAATCGCACCAAAGCAGTATTGATTCTCGCCCCGGTGCAACCGGCCTTACAGCCCGTATTTCACGACGACGCGGTTGATGCGACGGCACCAAGGCTTGTACAAGGCGGCCAAAAACACGCAGGTCGCAAGGCCGTGTGTAATATCGAACGGCACTGCCGTGGCAAGACGCGCCACGGCACCCGCCCAAGTAAGCGGCTGTACAAAACCAATAATGTCATACGCGTTGATCACGACGCCATAGAGCAGGCCCGACGCAAAGCCGTACGCCAGCAGCGCCGGCATGCGCACGGTGCCGTCGGCGCGATCAAAAGCGCCCGCATGCGCCAGTGCGCCACCGATATAGCCCACCAGACCCCAGGCATACATCTGCCACGGCGTCCACATGCCCTGTCCAAAAAAGAAATTGCTGGTCAGCGCCGCCAGCGCGCCAACCATAAAACCATTGCGGCGACCAAGCGTCGCCCCCGCGATAATGGCGATGGCGCTCACCGGTTTAAAGTCGGGAATGGGCCCAAACAGGATGCGCCCCGCCGCGGCCAACGCTGCCAGAACCAGCGTTGGCATAATCTGGCGAAGGCCCGGGCGCGACACCTCGTAGCCCGCAAAGAACAGCGCGAGCACCAGCACCACCACAACCAGCATGGCCAACGCTGCCTGCTCAACACCCGCCAGCAACGCCGCAGTCATCACCGCCGGCACCGCCAACAACAGCGGGATCTCCAGTTTTGCAAGCAAGCACGAGAAACGACAGTCCGTCATCCCATCACGCCCTATAGAACACGTTGTCGGCAAAGAAGTCGGCCGGGGGCTCCATGCAGGCAATCTCGCCGTCAAACATCATGGCGACGTAGTCGGCTACCTGCTCGGCAAAGTCCAAATCGTGCGTGGCCATGATGACGGTGCCGCCAGCCTTCGCATGATCACGCAGGGCGCGGGCGATGATGCGGCGG
>CAJJYO010000082.1 GCA_905197385.1 uncultured Collinsella sp. | reverse complement strand
ATCGTCCTCTCTCTGGCTTCCGCCGATGATCTCGCCGATACCGGGAACCAGGCAGTCGGCGGCGGCGACGGTCTTGCCGTCCTCGTTCATGCGCATGTAGAAGGCCTTGATCTCGGCCGGGTAGTCGGTTACGAAGGTCGGGCGCTTAAAGTGCTCCTCGGTCAGGAAGCGCTCGTGCTCGGTCTGCAGGTCGATGCCCCAGCTCACGGGGTAGTCAAACTTGTGACCGGCGGCGACGGCCTGCTCCAGGATCTCGACGGCCTCGGTGTAGGTAACGCGGGCGAAGTCGGAGTTGGCGACATGGTCTAGGCGTTCGAGCAGACCCTTGTCCACAAACTTGTTGAGCATATTGAGCTCGTCGGGGCAGGTGGCCATGACGTCCTTGAGGACATACTTGAGCATGGCCTCAGCGTTATCCATGTAGTCGTTAAGGTCGGCAAAGGCCATCTCGGGCTCGATCATCCAAAACTCGGCGGCGTGGCGCGTGGTGTTGGAGTTTTCGGCGCGGAAGGTGGGGCCAAAGGTGTACACGTCGCCAAAGGCCATGGCAAAGTTCTCGGCATTGAGCTGGCCGGACACGGTGAGGCTTGCATGCTTGCCAAAGAAGTCCTGGCTCCAGTCGACCTCGCCGGACTCGGTGAGGGGCGGATTTTTGGGGTCGAGCGTGGTCACGCGGAACATCTCGCCGGCGCCCTCGCAGTCACTCGTGGTGATGATGGGGGTGTTGACGTAGACAAAGCCCTGCTCCTGGAAGAAGCGGTGGATGGCGGCAGCCGCGACAGAGCGGATGCGGAACACGGCGCGGAACAGGTTGGTGCGCGGGCGCAGGTGCTGCTGGGTGCGCAGGAACTCGACGGTTGCGCGCTTCTTCTGCAGCGGGTAATCCGGGGCGCTCGTGCCCTCGACCTCGATGGAGGTGGCAGAAAGCTCGAAAGGCTGGGGCGCATCGGGGGTCAGCTTGACGGTGCCGGTGCAAATGAGTGCGGCCGAGACGTTTTGATGGGCGATCTCGTCGTAGTTGTCGAGTGCCTCGCGGTTCATGACGACCTGCAGGTCGCGGAAGCAGCTGCCGTCGTTGAGCGTAACAAAGCCAAAGTTCTTCATGTCGCGGACGGACTTGACCCAGCCGGCGACGGTGACGGTTTGGCCGCCGAGCGACTCGGCATCGGCATAGAGCTGCGCGATTTTGGTGCGGTTCACGTATCCTCCCATAACGGTTGAATGATAGTTATCCATACAGTTCGTTATTCTAGCAGCTCGTCTCATTTGGGCTATACAGATAAGGCATTGGCGGGATGGTTTTTCAAACGAAAAGCGCCCGCGGCCAAATGGTCGCGGGCGCTTGACGAGGTGCCTTTTGGCTGTGTGGCGCGGGGCCTGGCTACTTGGTCTTGGCTACCAGCAGCGGGTCGCCAAGCTTGACGAGCGGGTTGCCGCCGATAAGCGTTCCAGACTCGCCGACATGGTCGATGCTCTTAAGACGATCGAGCTCGGAGACGATGACGGTCACGATGTCCTCGTGACCAGCGGCCTTAATGGCCTCGCGGTCGAAGCTGATGAGCGGCTGGCCTGCCTTGACCACATCGCCCATCTCGACAAAGCGGGCAAAACCCTTGCCGTTCATTTCCACGGTGCCCAGGCCGACATGGATGAACACGCGCAGGCCGTCCTCGGTAATCATGCCGATGGAGTGGTTGGTGACAGTGGTGGCACCGATGCGGCCGTTGGCGGGCGCATAGATGGTGCCGGTAATGGGCTCGATGCCATAGCCCTGGCCAAGCATGCCCGAGGCGATCGTCTCGTCGGGAACCTCGTCCAGGTTGACGAGCACGCCGTTGACGGGGGCATAGATGACGCCTTCGCGGGTAGCGAAGCTTGCTGCGGGCGGAACGGACGCCTCGCCGGTCGAGGTGAAGGTGGACTTAAGCGAATCGAGCAGACCCATAGTTGCCTCCAACTTAAATAGGCGCATATCGCGCGTTTGGTTTGCCGGAAACGTTTCACATGTGTTTCGCGGCTTGGTCAACGCCCCTATTCTACGCTGCTCAACGATACCTCTGAACTGGGATTATGTGATATATCAGTTGAAGGGAAACTTATTGCCGGAGAGTTTCTGCGCCACGGGTTCAAGTGGGGTACGCTTGAAGGCGAAAAACAAGGGCGCTTAATTTGCGCGAAGGGAGCACATATGATTGTCGAGAACCATGCGCTGTGGGGCGAGGAGCCGACCGAGGATTATCCGGCGACCTTTACGTATCTGGGTGCCGAGCCGCTGCCCGACAAGCCCAATGGCCGCCGCCCCGCGGTGATCATCTGCGGCGGAGGCGGGTTCACGCATATCGCTCCGCACGAGCAGGACCCGGTGGCGTTTGCATTTTTGGACCGCGGCTACCAGGCCTTTGTGCTCAACTATGTCACGAGTTCTACGGGTGACGTGAGCTTTCCGCACCCCCAGGCAGATCTTGCCAAGATGGTCGCCACGGTGCGCGCCAACGCCGACGAGTGGCATGTCGATCCTAAGCGCGTGTGCGTCGTGGGCTTTTCTGCTGGCGGCATGATTTGCGCCTCGCTGGCAACACAGTGGAAGACCGGCCCCTTTGCGGCACTTGCCGGGGCGCGTCCGGACGACATTCGTCCCGATGCCGTGGTGCTGGGCTATCCATTGCTCGACTTTGCCTATGTGCGCGACATGCAGACGCGCGATCCGCGCATTGACTTGCGCGTGCCCAAGACGGGCGGCAAGACGGGACGCGATTTGCTCAACGACTACCTGTCGATGGTGACGGGCGGCGAGGCAACTGACGAGCATCTGGCCGACATCTGCCCCACCACGCATGTTTCGCGTCAGATGCCACCGACCTTTGTGTGGGGCGTGTCCGACGACAAGACGGCGCCGATCGCGCAGGTCTACCCGTTTGCGCAGCGCATGGCCGAGGAGGGCGTTGCATGCGAGATGCACGTCTTCGACCAGGGTGGTCACGGCCTTTCGCTCGGCAACGCCAACACCGCGGTCGACAACGAGGACAAGCAGGTGGCAGTCCGTCCCTGGATCCGCCTGGCCTTCCGCTTTCTGGAGCGCCATCTGTAAGAGGACGGGCATCCCAGCCCTTCAATAACTTGCGGTGAAATAGCTCCGATCTGGGGCATCAACCAGCCCATCCAGGAACTATTCCACCGCAACTTTGTTTTTGATGTCCCGTCTGGAAACTGCATCCCAGTTTTGCCTTTCAAGGTGGGACGCAGTTTCCCATAGGGCCTCGACTGGGAAAGCGCGTCCCGTTTCGAGCGGGGATTCTGGGATGCATTTTCCGTAAGAGGCCTGTTAGGGAAACCATATCCCGTTTCGAGCCAGAATTCTGGGATGTAGTTTCCCCGAGAGGCTCATCGGGAAACTATGGCCCTGAACTCTCCTGCCTGTCCCCATCGCACCGATCTGTCGATTGAACGTCGTTGTGTGTTCGCGCTATCATGCATGGTTACAATTGGTTAGCCATGGCAAACGGTTAGCCATGGTGAACATAAATACAACGCCCTGTGGGCGCCGGGGGAGGAACACGGACGTGAAGCTCGATACACTCGAGATTGGAAAGGACGCCGTTGTCGCATCGGTGGCATCGGACGATCAGGCACTCCGACAGCATATTTTGGACATGGGTCTAACGCCGGGCACCGAAGTCACCATGATGAAGTACGCCCCCATGGGCGATCCGCTCGAGATCCGCCTGCGTGGCTACGAGTTGACACTGCGCAAGGACGATGCCGCTCGCATCGAGCTCGTGGGTATTCACGACACCGATACGGGTCCGCGCGCTAACGCCGCAATCGGCACGACGGAGCATCCGGCCCTGGGCGAGGGGACGTATTCGCCCCGTGCGGCAAAGACGGCCGTGCCCGAGGGCGCGCCGCTGCACTTTGCCCTCGCCGGCAACCAAAACTGCGGCAAGACCACGTTATTCAACCAGCTGACGGGCTCCAACCAGCACGTCGGTAACTTTCCCGGCGTGACGGTCGACCGCAAAGATGGCACCATCCGCAACCACCCCGAGGCAAGCGTTACCGACCTGCCTGGCATCTATTCGCTGTCGCCGTACACGGGCGAAGAGATCGTGAGCCGTCAATTCATCCTTGACGAAAACCCCGACGCCATCATCGACATCATCGACGCCACCAATATCGAACGCAACCTGTACCTGACGCTACAGCTTATGGAGCTCGACCGCCCCATGGTCATCGCGCTCAACATGATGGACGAGGTGACCGCCAACGGCGGCGCCGGGGGCGCCAACCTGCTCGAGAGCCAGTTTGGCGTGCCCGTTGTTCCCATTAGCGCTGCCCGCAACGAGGGTATCGGCGAGTTGGTGGACCACGCCCTGCACGTGGCGCGGTTCCGCGAGCGCCCTGGTCGCCTGGACTTTTGTGCGCCCGACGGCCCGGACGGCGGTGCGCTGCATCGCTGCATCCACGGTATTGCTAACCTGATCGAGGACCATGCCGTGACGGCGCACATCCCGGTGCGCTTTGCGGCGACCAAGCTGGTCGAGGGCGATGAGCTGGTAACCGAGGCGCTTCACCTGGATCGCAATGAGCTCGACGCTATCGAGCACATCATTACCCAGATGGAAGGCGAGGCCGGCACCGACCGCCTATCTGCGCTGGCCGATATGCGTTTTAGCTTTATCGGCGACGTGTGCGGGCGCTGCGTCGTCAAGCCGCACGAGAGCCGCGAGCACGTGCGCTCCGTCAAGATTGACCGCATCCTGACAGGTCGTTACACAGCCATTCCGGCGTTTCTGGTGATCATGGGCCTCGTCTTTTGGCTGACGTTTGGCGTGATCGGCGCGGCGTTGCAGGGACTCATGGAGGACGGTATCGCTGCCATCATCGCCTCGGCCGATGCGGGCCTCAAGGCGTTCGGTACTAACGACGTGGTGCGCTCGCTGGCTGTCGACGGCGTGCTTACGGGTGTGGGCAGCGTGCTGACCTTCCTGCCGATTATCGTCGTGCTCTTTTTGTTCCTCTCCATTCTGGAAGACTCCGGATACATGGCGCGCGTGGCCTTTGTCATGGATAAGGTGTTGCGTCGCTTTGGCTTGTCGGGCCGCAGCTTCGTGCCCATGCTCGTCGGTTTTGGCTGTACCGTGCCGGCTATCATGTCGACCCGTACGCTCCCATCCGAGCACGACCGCAAGATGACGGTCATGCTCACACCGTTTATGAGCTGTTCAGCCAAGTTGCCGGTTTACGGCTTGCTGTGCGGAGCATTCTTCCCGCAGGCGACGGTTCCCGCCATGGTCTCGCTCTATCTGATCGGTATCGTGGTCGGCTGCATCGCGGCTTTGGTGCTCAACCGCACGGCATTTAAGGGCGACCCGGTGCCGTTTATCATGGAGCTTCCCAATTACCGCCTGCCGAGCGTCAAGACGACGGTGATGCTGGCATGGGATAAGGCCAAGGACTTCATCACCAAGGCCTTTACCATTATCTTTGCCGCTACGGTGGTCATCTGGTTCCTTCAGACGTTCGACATCCGCTTTAACGTGGTCGCCGACCAGTCGCAAAGCCTGCTTGCCGGTCTGGGTAGCATCATCGCGCCGGTGTTGGCCCCGCTCGGCTTTGGCGACTGGCGCGCCTCGACGGCGCTCGTCACGGGGCTCATTGCCAAGGAGAGCGTCATCTCGACGCTCACGGTGCTTTTGGGCGCAACGTCGCCCGCGGCGCTGTCGACCATGTTTTCGCCGTTTACCGCCTACGTGTTCTTGGTCTTTACGTTGCTGTACCCGCCTTGTGTGGCGGCAATCGGCGCTGTCAAGAGCGAGTTGGGCGCGCGCTATGCCGTGGCCGTATTCGCGTTTCAGGTCGCCGTTGCCTGGATCGTGGCGTTTGTCGTGCATTCGGCGGGCATATTGCTGGGGTTGGCTTAGTTATGAATTGACGGCGCAACCTCTGTGTATCGAATTGTTTTCGGCCCCGCTTCTGTACTGACGGATGCGGGGCCGTTGCTATATAATCGCCTCCGCTCAAAACGATTGGAGACGTTATATATGACTCAGACAAGGCAAGACGGCATCACGCTCAGGCAGTGGCTCCCACTCGTCGGTCTCACCTGCTGTGCGTTCGTGTTCAACACGTCGGAGTTTATGCCCATCGGCCTTTTGACTGATATCGCCGCGTCGTTCTCGCTCACCGAGGCCCAGGCGGGCATCATGATCTCGGTCTATGCCTGGGGCGTCATGCTGCTGTCGTTGCCACTCATGGTGTTCGCTTCGCGTTTCGAGTTCAAGCGGATGCTGCTGGGCGTGCTTGCCGTGTTCTCGCTGGGCCAGTTCCTGTCCGCCTTGGCGCCGACCTATCCCATCTTAGTCTGCGCGCGCCTGGTGGTTGCCTGCGCGCACGCCGTGTTCTGGTCGGTCGCCTCGATCATGGCGTCGCGCCTGGTTGACACACGCCACGGGGCGCTCGCTATCAGCATGATCGCCACGGGCTCGTCCATCGCGCAGATCTTTGGCCTGCCTCTCGGTCGCGCCATTGGCTTGGCCGTGGGCTGGCGCATGACGTTTGCCGTGGTCGGGGGCCTCTCAGCCATCGCGGTCGTCTACCAGGCAGCGGTGTTCCCGGCCATGCCGGCGGGTGAGCGCTTTACCGTCAAACAGCTGCCCGAGCTGCTCAAGAACCCGCTCCTCATCGCGCTCTACGCAGTCACGGTCTTCATGGCGACCGGCTATTACGCAAGCTACAGCTATATCGAGCCCTTCCTGGCGCAGGTCGCGCACGTCGATGCGGGCGCCATTACCATGACGCTGACGGCGTTTGGCTGCTCTGGTTTGCTCGGAAGCTGGCTGTTTGGCCGCCTGTTCGATGGGCATCGCTTCCCGTTCTTGGCTATCACGCTCTCCGGCGTGCCGGTGGCCCTGCTGCTCATGGGGCCGGCCGCATCTTCGCTCGTGACAGTGCTTGCCGTCTGCGCACTGTGGGGTTGCTGCGCCACGGCCTTTAACGTGGCGTTTCAGGCCGAGCTCATCAAGTGCACGTCGGCAGATTCGTCGGCCGTCGCCATGTCGATCTTCTCGGGCCTGTTTAACCTCGGTATCGGCACGGGCACCGCAATCGGCGGCGCCGTGGTTTCGGGTCCCGGTATCGCTTGGATCGGCTTTGTGGGCGGGGCGATTGCCGTCGTGGGCGTTATCCTCGCCATCATGATCGCCATTCTGTCCGCTGTGCAGTTCAAGGT
>CAJJYO010000081.1 GCA_905197385.1 uncultured Collinsella sp. | reverse complement strand
GAGCCGTCCATGCTGCTGGCGCTGTTTGCCGCCGCCCTGGTGTGCGGTTCCACCGACATCGCCACCATGGGTCAGCACATCATGACGGGCGCCGTCGACGCGCCGGTCGCCGTGATCCTCGCCGGCATCGCCTTTGCGATTGCCTGCTACATGGAACTCGGCAAGCTGCCGTTTGATCAGGCCGAGGCCGAGCAGGAGCTTCAGGAGGGTCCGCTCGCCGAGCTTTCCGGCCCGTCGCTTGCGATGGCCAAGCTCGCCATGTCCATGAAGCAGGTCCTGGTCGTCGCCTGGTTCTGCGCGATCTTCGTCCCCTGGGGCGAGCCCGCGACCGTGGGCGCCGCCGCCGTTCTGGGCGCAGTCATCTTCCTGGTGAAGTGCCTGATCGACTTTGTCGTGTGCGGCGTGATCGAGAACTCCTGCTCGCGTTCGCGTTTTAAGGTGCTTGGCAATCAGACCTGGGCCGTCGTGGGCATCGCCGTTCTGGCGTTTGTCTTCGTGGTCGTCGGCGTGTAGGAGAAGGGAGAAACAATGTCATTTGCAGTCAGTCTGTCCCTTCTCGGCTTGGTCGCTATCGCGGCCCCGATGGTGGCCTCGGTGCTCGTCGCCCTGTTCCCCCGTCCGTACGCCAAGTGGTTCAGCGTTTTGGGTGCCGCCGTCTCGACGGTCTGCACCATCGCCCTCGCCGCGAATTTCGCTGGCGCCGGCATGCCCGACACGCAGGTCCCCCTAATCTCGTTTGGGCAGACCCTCGTTATGGGATTCACCTTCGATCGCATGAGCACACTGCTCGCGCCCGCCTTTGTGGGTATCGGCCTGCTTGTCGTGATCTATTCGATTCCCTATATGAGCGAGAATAACCGTGAGCATCCCGACGCGCCGCGTCGTCGATTCTACGCATACCTCGCGACCTTCATCGGTGCCATGGCCGGTCTTGTGTACAGCTCGACCCTTTTGGGCCAGCTCGTGTTCTTTGAGATCACGGGTGCGTGCTCTTGGGGCCTCATTAGCTACTACATGACGCCTACGGCCAAGAAGGCCGGCATGAAGGCCCTGATCATCACACATATCGGTGCGCTTGGTCTGTATCTGGGCGCCGCCATTGTGTTTGCCCACACCGGCACCTTCGCCATTACCGCGATTGCCGGCCTCGACGCCAAGCTCAAGGCTATCGTCCTTTTGCTCGTGCTGTTTGCGGCCTGGGCCAAGTCCGCACAGGTCCCCATGTACATGTGGTTGCCTTCGGCCATGGAGGCGCCGACGCCTGTTTCGGCCTACCTGCATGGCGCCTCGATGGTCAAGGTCGGCGTGTGCGTGTTCGCACGCGCGCTCGTCTCTGCCGGCGAGATTCCCGAGATCGTGGGCTGGGTCGCCATTATCGACGCCATGGTCACCATGCTCTTTGGTTTCCTTATGTACCTGCCGCAAAAGGACATGAAGCGTCTGCTGGCCTTCTCCACGATCGCCCAGCTCTCCTATGTGTTCTTTGGTCTGGGCCTTTCGGTCTTTGGCAGCCAGCTGGCCTTTGATGGCGCCGTGTGCCACATCTTTAACCACGCTTTCGCCAAGACGCTGTTCTTCCTGATTGCCGGTTCGTTCTCCTTTACGCTCGGCACGCGTATGCTGCCCAAGCTTCGCGGCATCGTAAAGAAGTACCCGATCTCGGGCGTGGGCTTTGGTGTCGCGGCGCTCGCCATTGCCGGCGTGCCGCCCATGAACACGTTCTTCTCGAAGTTCCAGATCATCGCCGGCGGCTTTTCCGTGGGTGCCGGCAACGTCGCGATCCTGGTGCTCGTGTGCATTATGGTCGCCGAGACCGTCGCCACCTTTGCATGGTTCCTTAAGTGGATGGGCTATTGCCTGCCCGGCGAGCCGAGCGAAGAGGTCGCTGCGGGTGCCCCGCTTCCCCGCGCGATGGCGTTCGTGTTCATCGTGCTCATCATCATGGTCATCGTCAGCGGCCCGCTTTCGGCCAGCTGGATCGGTTAGGAGGTAGAACGACATGGGTTATTCGATCGTCAACATCCTTGGCGGCCTTCTGATCGTCACGTCCACCATGGTGGTCGTCTCCAAGAACATCAAACATGCCATCAACTGGTATGCGGTGCAGTCGCTGGTGCTCGTGGGGCTGCTCGCTACGCTCGGTGCCACTACCGGTGCGCAGGAGCTGCTTATGTGGGCCGGATCTGCCTTTATCACCAAGGTCGTCCTGGTCCCTTATATCCTCAACCGTGCGTACAAGAAGATGGGTGAGCCGAGCGACGCATCGCTCAAGGCTGGCCTTAAGCCCGCGTGGGCCATCTGCATCATCGCCGTCGAGGTCGCGATTTGCTTTGCCGTCGTGACGCAGATCAGCCTGCCCACGGCCGAGGTCGCAACGCCTGCGCTCGCTATTAGCTTCGCTCACTTCTTTGTGGGCCTCACCTGCATCATCTCGCAGCGCAACATCATGAAGCAGATCTTTGGATACTGCCTTATGGAAAACGGCAGCCATGTGACGCTTGCGCTTTTGGCCCCCACCGCTCCCGAGATCATCGAGATCGGTATCGCCACCGACGCCATCTTTGCCGTCATCATCATGTCCATCGTCGTGCGTCGCATTTGGGACGACTCCCACTCGCTCGATGCGCGCGACCTGTCCGAGCTGAGGGGGTAGTCCATGGAAACGTTGATTCTCGCCCTGCTCGCGACTCCTTTGGTGTTCTCGCTCGTCATGGCGTTTTTGCCCAAGAACACGTCCTATAACGTGTTTGCCGGTCTCAACCTGGTCTCCGTCGCAGCCGTCCTGGTGCTGTCGATTATGACGGCCGGTGACGTCCTTATGAGCGGCGACACCGCGAGCGCTTTTGGCCTGTGGTTCCACCTCGATTCGCTGGGCGCCATCTTTGTGCTGCTCATCGGCTTTATCGGTTTTCTTACGGGGCTGTTCTCGCTGCCCTATGTAAAGGCCGATATCGAGGAGGGCTCCATGCCCGCCGAGCGCGCCAAGCAGTATTTTGCGCTGTTTAGCCTTTTTGTGTTCACCATGCTGCTCGCGTGCCTGTCCAACAACATGATCCTCACGTGGGCCGCCGTGGAGGCAACCACGCTTTCCACCGTGTTCCTCGTGGGTATCTACAAGAACAAGACGGCCCTCGAGGCTTCTTGGAAGTATGCGATGGTCTGCACCGCCGGCGTGGCCTTTGGCCTGTTCGGTACGCTGCTGATCTACGCCAACGCCGCCGACGTGATTCCCAACGCCCACGAGGCCGCATTCCTGTCGTGCGTGCTGCCGTATGCCGACCAGTTCGACCCGACGCTCATGCGCCTCGCCTTTGCGTTTATCGTGATCGGCTTTGGAACCAAGGCCGGCCTGTTCCCCATGCACACTTGGCTGCCCGATGCCCACTCCCAGGCCCCGAGCCCTGTCTCGGCCCTGCTTTCGGGCGTGCTGCTTAAGTGCGCCATGCTTGTGATCATGCGCTTCTACGGCTTTACCATCCAGGCCGTGGGCGCCGAGTATCCGCAACTTTTGCTGTTGATCGTCGGCACGCTGTCCATTTTGGTGGCGGCACTTTCGATGTTTCGCCAGGACGACCTCAAGCGCCGCTTTGCGTACTCGTCTGTGGAGAACGTGGGCGTTATCGCCCTGTGCCTGGGTATCGGTGGCCCGCTGGGTATCGCCGCGGCCCTGCTGCACTGCGTGTTCCACGGCTTTACCAAGACGCTTGCTTTCTGCGTGTCCGGCAACATCCAGCACGCTTTTGGCACGCGTAGCCTGGCTAAGATCCAGGGTGTCGTCGAGGTTGCTCCCGCAACCGCCGCGCTCGCCGTCCTGGCGCTGCTCGGCCTTGGTGCCTTCCCGCCCTTTGGCATGTTTATCTCCGAGTTCCTGACCTTTGTCGCCGGTGTTACCGCCGGTCCCATGTGGCTGGTCGTCGTGGTTGCCCTCGGTCTTACCGTGGCCATCTCCGCGCTCACCCGCATCGCACTCAAGTCGGTATTCGGCCATGCGCCCCAGGGCATGGATAAGCATGAGGCCCCGGCGCTCATGCTTATCCCCGAAATCATCCTGGCTGTCATGATCTTGTGGTTTGGCATCGCCACCCCGCTGCCTCTCGTGCACGGTGTGGAGACCGCGACCGGCATCGTGCTCGAGCAAAGCACTGAGGAACTTCACGCGACGCCGATGTACCGCGCTGTGTTCGGTACCGAGACCGCTCAGAGCGAGGTGGAGTAACGAATGATTGAAACTGAGAACAAGGTGTATGCCCGTCGCTGCGAGAGCCATGTCGAGGCCCTGCGCCGCGCCGTTCCGGGCTGCATCGAGAAGGTCGAGTGGCAGTGCGAGGACCAGCTGACGATTACCGTCAAGCGGGGGAAGGTGGCCGAGGCCGTCCACTACCTGTATTACGAGCGCTACGGCTGGATTCCCGTGATCGTCGGCAACGACGAGCGCAGTCTGTGCGGTCGCTACGCCGTGTACTACGTCATCTCCATGGAGGGGGAGGATCCCGGCTGGGTGACCGTCCGCGCCGAGGTCGATCCCGCCAAGATGACGTTCCCGTCCGTGACGCCGTTCGTCCCCGCCTGCGTGTGGGGCGAGCGCGAGCTGCGCGACATGTTCGGCCTGATTCCCGAGGGTCTGCCCGATCGTCGCCGCCTGGTGTTGCCCGATGACTGGCCCAGCGGCCTGTACCCGCTGCGCAAGGACTCCATGGACTACCGCTTCCGTCCCGCTCCCGCGAGCGACATGGAAAACTACGAGTTCTTGGCCGACACCAAGGGCAAGGAGATCACGCTCGTCCCCATGGGCCCGTTGCACATTACCTCCGACGAGCCCGGCCACTTCCGCCTGTTCGTTGAGGGCGAGACGATCGTCGACGCCGACTACCGTCTGTTCTACGTGCACCGCGGCATGGAGAAGGTCGCCGAGACGCGCCTGAACTATGACGCCGTGACGTTCCTCGCCGACCGCATCTGCGGCATCTGCGGCTGCGCCCACTCGGTGGCCTATGCCGAGGCCGTCGAGCGCGCCCAGGACATTCATGTCCCGCCGCGCGCCCAGTACATCCGCGCCATCATGCTCGAGGTTGAGCGCCTGCACTCGCATCTGCTCAACATTGGCCTGGCATCGCACTACACGGGCTTCGACTCCGGCTTCCAGCAGTTCTTCCGCGTCCGCGAGAAGTCCATGGACCTGGCCGAGAAGCTTTCCGGTCACCGCAAGACCTACGGCCTCAACGTGATCGGCGGCGTGCGTCGCGACATTTTGGCCGAGCAGAAGCTCTCCACGCTCACGACCATCCACCAGCTGCGCTCCGAGGTTCAGGAGCTCGTCGACGTCTTGCTCTCCACGCCCAACTTTATTGAGCGTACGAGCGGCATCGGCATCCTGGACCGCAAGATCGCACGCGACTTCTCGCCGGTCGGCCCGCTTATGCGTGGCTCGGGCTATGCCCGCGACGTGCGCTTTGACCATCCCTTCGACGGCTACGCCGATCCCGATATTCAAAAGATGCACGCCGCCACGGCCGACACCTGCGATGCCTTCGGCCGTACCGCCGTTCGCATCCAGGAGGTCTACGACTCGATCGACATGATCGAGACCATGCTCGAGAACTGCCCGTCGGGCCTCATCCTCACCACGGATTGGGAGTACACCCCGCACAAGTACGCCATCGGCGCCACCGAGGCGCCGCGCGGCGAGGACGTGCACTGGGCCATGCTCGGCAACAACCAGAAGTGCTACCGCTGGCGCGCCAAGGCCGCCACGTACAGCAACTGGCCGGTCCTGCGCTACATGTTCCGCGGCAACACCGTGGGCGACGCGGCGCTGATCGTCGGCTCGCTCGACCCGTGCTACTCCTGCACCGACCGCGTGACGGTGACCGATGTCGCCGCCAAGCGCGACCACGTGCTCGACAAGGAGCAGTTCGAGAACGTCTGGCGCGACAAGTCGCCGCTTGCGGGCGAGGGCACCATGGCCGCTCCGCTCGATGAGGAGGCGCTCTAATATGCTGAAGCTTTGGAAGGTCAACGCCAAGGCCGGCGACGCGACGGTCAAGTATCCGTTTGCGCCGTTCCCCACCAACAAGGACATGCGCGGCAAGCCCGAGCACAATGCCGAGCTCTGCATCGCCTGCGGTGCCTGCGGCGTGGCGTGCCCGGCCGATGCCATTCGCATGGACACTGACCTTGCGGCCGATACCATCACCTGGTCGATCGACTACGGTCGCTGCATCTTTTGCGGCCGCTGCGAGGAAGCTTGCCCCATGGAGGCCATCAAGCTCACCGAGGAGTTTGAGCTGGCCGTCATGAGTAAGGACGACCTCACCAGCAAGAGCGTCTATACGCTCGAGCACTGCTCGCGCTGCGGCAAGCCGTTTGCCCCGCACAAGGAGATCGACTACGCCAAGCGCCTGCTGCAAAAGGCCGGCGGCATGGAGGCCGAGCAGGCTGCCCGTACCGTCGGTATGTGCCAGGAGTGCAAACGCGAGCTCGACGCCCTGCGCGCCGCCTCGGCCGTAAAGACCGGCAATGCGCACGGCATGGCTGCCAACGAGACGCTTGCGTCCGGCGAGCCCCAGGGCCCCGGCATGGAGTACCTAGGCGGCCACGGCGTGAACCCGGAGTATATCGACCGCGAGCTCAACCCCGATGCGCCCGAGATTCCCGCCGGTCCGGCGCCGGTCGAGGGCATCATCATGGATTTTGAAACGAAGGAGGAGTAACCATGGCCGAACCCACGCTTTTGCCCGAGCGGCTCCAGTACCGCCCGACCAAGATCGAGCTCGACGAGAGCATCGAGAAGGCCAAGGCGACCCTTCTTAAGAAGATCAAGCGCTCGGTGTACGTCTACCGTGTTGACTGCGGCGGCTGCAACGGCTGCGAAATCGAAATTTTCGCCACTTTGTCGCCGCTGTTCGATGCAGAACGCTTCGGCATTAAAGTCGTTCCTTCACCGCGTCATGCGGATATTTTACTGTTTACCGGCGCGGTCACCCGTGCAATGCGATCCCCTGCGCTGCGTGCGTGGCAGTCCGCGCCGGACCCGAAAATCTGTATCTCCTACGGTGCCTGCGGTAACAGCGGTGGCATTTTCCACGATCTCTACTGCGTGTGGGGCGGTACGGATAAAATCGTCCCGGTGGATGTCTACATTCCGGGCTGCCCGCCAACGCCTGCCGCTACGCTATACGGCTTTGCAATGGCGCTCGGCCTGCTGGAGCAGAAAATTCACGCCCGTGGGCCGGGTGAGCAGGATGAACAACCGGCGGAGATCCTGCATGGCGATATGGTGCA
>CAJJYO010000080.1 GCA_905197385.1 uncultured Collinsella sp. | reverse complement strand
TGCCGTCGGCCCCTACAAGTACCAGAATACCGACATTCGCGGCTTTGGCTACTACACCAACAACCCGCCCGCCGGTGCGTACCGAGGCTTTGGCGTTTGCCAGTCCGAGTTTGCGCTCGAGAGCCTGATCGACCTGCTGGCCGAGAAGGTCGGCCTGGATCCGTGGGAGATCCGCTACCGTAACGCCATCGAGCCGGGCGAAGTTTTGCCCAACGGCCAGATTGCCGACTGTTCCACGGCGCTGAAGGAGACGCTGCTCGAGGTCAAGGATGCCTACTACGCGCATCCCGGACACGCCGGTATCGCCTGCGCCATGAAGAACGCCGGCGTGGGCGTGGGCCTGCCCGATGCCGGCCGCTGCAAGATCCGCATCGAGGATGGCCGCGCCGTGGTCTACGCCGCCACGTCCGACATCGGCCAGGGCTGTAACACCGTCTTTTTGCAAGACGTTGCCGAGGCCTGCGGTCTGCCGCTTCGCTGCATCGCCAATGGCGAGTGCTCCACCGAGAACGCTCCCGACTCCGGCACCACGTCTGGCTCGCGTCAGACGGTCGTGACCGGCGAGGCCGTGCGCGGTGCCGCCTTCCTGCTGCGCGATGCCATGCTTGACATCGAGGCCGGCAAGCCTGCACCCGATACTCCCGTGAGCGCGCATGGCGACGGCGTCAAGATCGAGTACGACGACGGTCGCGCCTATCAGCTGCACACGCAGGAACTCGTCGCCGGCCAGGGCATGCATCCTCAGGATCCTGCGGCCGCCATCAAGGCGCTCGAGGGGTGCGAGTTTGGCTACGTGTATCTGGAGCCGACCGACAAGCTGGGTGCGGATGTTCCCAATCCCAAGAGCCACATCTGCTACGGCTTTGCCACACATGTGGTCATTCTGGACGATGACGGCCGCGTGAGCGAGGTCTATGCTGCGCACGATTCCGGCAAGGTGGTCAACCCCATCTCCATCCAGGGCCAGATTGAAGGCGGCGTGCTCATGGGTATGGGCTATGCGCTTACCGAGGACTGGCCGCTCAAGGACTGCGTACCCCAGGCCAGGTACGGCACGCTCGGGCTGTTCCGTGCGCCCGAGATCCCGAATATCCACGCCATCTACGTGGAGAAGGACGAGCTGTTGCCCGTGGCATACGGCGGCAAGGGCATCGGCGAGATCGCAACGATCCCCACGGCGCCCGCCGTGCAGAACGCCTATCGCGCATTCGACGGCAAGCTGCGTCCGGATCTGCCCATGGTGGATACGCCCTACAGCCGCGCCCGTCACCGCGGGTAGGGTAGGGCGCGGACGACCATTGCTGACGGGCCGTTCGCGCTCAGCATCAACTACATACGCTGCGCCTTTGGCCCCGGCTCCATCGCGAGCTGGGGCCTTTTGTTTGGAGCGGAGACAGCATCCCGGAATTCGGGCAATCCGGTGGTCAGGGGTTGAGCGAGCGTCGCGCTAAGGATGCCAAGCGTAAAACCTTCAATGAAAATGGCGTAAAAACTACATCTGTCATGGCGTAAAAACTACATTGAAAGTAGCGTAAAATCAGCATTGAGAATGGCGTAATTTCGCATATCGCGTGATAGAGAGGGACGGCCGTCTGTGGATGCACCAAAGAGATTGACCCAAAAGGGATATAGGCCCCGGCTCATAGAGGAGCGCCTCGACACCCTTATGCGGGCGTTTGGCTGTGTGGAGATCAACGGCCCCAAATGGTGCGGCAAGACCTGGACGGCGCTCTCTCGCTCGGCGAGCGTCTCCAGGCTCGATGAGCCTGCGCAGCGTGCGGCGGCAGAGGTCGACCCAAGCCTGGCGCTCATCGGCGATGCGCCACACCTGGTCGATGAATGGCAGGAGGTGCCCGAGGTTTGGGATGCCGCCCGGCGTTTCGTGGACGCGAGCGGCAACGAACGGGGGACACTTTTGCTCACGGGCTCGACCGCGCTCAAAAGCGAGGAGCGCAGCCATGTTCGTCATTCCGGCACGGGTAGGATCGCCCGTCTGTCAATGCGCCCCATGGCCCTGTGTGAGTCGGGCGACGGCGAGCCGCTCGTGTCACTGGCAAGCCTCTTTAAGGGCGAGGATTTTGCCCCTCAGCGTCGCGAGAGCACGGTGGATGACGTCGCCCGCTGGTGCTGCAGGGGCGGTTGGCCTGCAAATCTTGGGCTTTCGGAAGATCTTGCGCGAGAGACGGCAAGCCAGTACGTGCACTCGGTGCTCGACGTCAACGTGCTGGACGAGGGCATGTCGCCCGAGCTTGCACACGGCCTTTTGCGAGCTCTTGCCATGAACGAGAGCCAGGCTGTCACGTACAAGACGCTCGTAAAGGACGCCTCGTACGGTGAGGCGGGCCCCGACGAGAGGACCATCGCTGCGTACTTGGACCTCTTCAACAGGCTCAAGCTGACCGAGGACCTGTGCGGATGGGAGCCGCCCATGCGCTCGAAGGCCCGCGTTCGCGTGCGCCCCAAGCGCTACTTCTGTGACCCGTCACTTGCGGCGGCGTTGCTGGGGGCTACCCCTGAGCGGCTGCTTGGCGATATGCAAACGCTGGGGATGCTCTTTGAGAATCTCGTCCTGCGCGACATGCGCGTGTTCCTTTCCACCTACGGCGGTGTCGACAACAGTGTCCATTATTTCCGAGATGAGAAGGGCCTTGAGGTCGATCTGATCGTTGAGCACGACGGGCGCTGGGGAGCCATCGAGGTCAAGCTGAGTGATGCGAAAGCAGACGATGGAGCGAGAAATCTCAAGGCGCTGGAGAGGAAAGTGCTCTCCAATCCTGCCGCCCAGAATGCCGCGCCGGCGTTTTTGGCGGTCGTGGTTGGAAAGGGGAGCATTGCCTACACACGCGACGACGGCGTGGCGGTGATTCCCATGGCGGCACTTGGGGCGTAGTGGTTTTGCGGGCGTGCCGTGCTTCCTTTACCGAAAATCCATTTGGTAAACCAGATGCTCGCGGATAGAATAAAGTTGACGGCGGCCCAAGGGTGATAGCTGGGCAGCGCCGTTGCTTGGTCAAGAGGTCAGCGCCTTAATGGCAGCGACTTGTTATGCTTCGAATGCTGCTTGAGTGCCTCGGAAAGTTCGATAAGCGCCGTGAAGAGCGAGACCAAAGCAACCAAGAGCTCTACGAGCTCTGATGGGCTCGGGATGACCGCTGATTCAAGTCACCGGGCCTAAATCTTTTTCATGGATTTGAATAGAGCGGGCGACTCTCTTGGGGCGGTCTGCATGGCGTGCGACCGGCGCATGGCGTTGCACCTCGCTTTTGTGTCCGCACGGGCGCCTATCCTTACGGCAATGTAGCCGCTTATGTAACAAGCGGCAGTTGACGGAGAAAGGCCATGACCGTGTCAGCTGAAAAGACGCCGTGTATCTCGGCTATCGATACGACGAACTTTGCGCGCCAGATTGTGCTGGACTTTGAGTTTGCGCCGGTGCCAAAGCAGCGCCAACGCCGTGGGCTGCGCAACGAGATTATCGAGGTCGGCGCCGTCAAGCTCGATTACCACGGCAACGTTATGGGCGAGTTCTCGCAGTTTGTGCAGACGGAATTTACCGAAGGCGTTGCGTATCCCGCCCGCGAGCTCACAGGGATATCGGCCGTGGATACCGCGATAGCCGATCCGCTCTATGTGGTGATCAAAAGGCTCAGCGATTGGATCGGTCGCTACTCCGCCCAGGTGGTTTGCTGGAGTGGGGCGGACCGGCGACAGCTTTTGACCGAGTGCCAGGCAAAGCACATCGACCTTGCCGCATTTCCTACGGACTGGGCCGACCTGCAGGCGTTTTACACCTCGATCATGGACGTGGGCAGCCATGGGCGCGTCTCTTTGAGTGACGCGGCGACGTGGTTTGGCATCGAGTTCGACGAGTCGACGGGCCACGCCCACAGCGCCCTAGCCGATGCGCGCGTGACCGCCAAGTTGCTCAAGCAGGTGATGGACGGGGACTATCGCGTGAGTCCGCGCGCCCAGGAGATCCGCCAGCGGTGGGGGATGGGCGAGCGAGCTCAGATGCGCCTTTCCAAGAAGTGCCCCGAGCTGGGCGACCTGCTGCTGAAGCTGAAGGCGGAGGGGAGGTAGGCGGGTGCCCATTGGGCGCAAGCAGAAGGAATGGTTGCGGGAAGGATTCCAGAATCAGCATCAGAGGGCTGTGCTTGAGATGCTATTCAAGGACACGCTGACGCCCGCCGAGACCAGGCAGGTCAAGAGTATGGACACCGAGATGGCATCCATTGTCGAAGAACGGCTTGCTAACATGATTCGCTGGATGGGCAGGCATAGACCCGTGACGCTGTGCGCGTTATCGTTCACAATGAGGCGTACAGGCTGCCAGAGGCGAACAGTTCCGACGAGGTTCTGAGCAACTGCATCATCGAGATTATCGAGTAGTTCTACGAGAGGGATTTGGCGGCGTGGAGCAATCTAGTTTTACGCGTTTGCAGGAGGAAGCCGGTATGGCAGACGAACTTGTTTTTAGTGGCGGCGAGATAGTTTACGCCATGCCTCAACTGCCCAAAGTTGCATCTGTGCCGCTGAACGGTAGCGCCGTGCTGGTTGGTTTTAAGGACGCTCCCGATGGGGAGGAGGTCCTCTTTGATTTTGACCCTCGGGCTGAAAAGGCTACGAAGCTCGACTATGAACTTGCAGCCGTTAGCGGGCTCCTCACGGGCGCGTTGAATATCCTGTGGCAGAAAGACTTCAACCTAGAGGGTGCCAAAGAGTGGGGCGACGAGAAGGTTGGCAAATTCGTTCTTACGATTGCCAAGTCTGCGGGTATGACAAAGGCGGATGCAACTCTAGAAGACGCTATTCGCTTTCTAGAGAAAGGGTTTCCTCTTGCCGCGGACAAGCTGACTGCCGAGTTTGGCGGCGGGCTCCAACATCATCTGCGGGACTTCTCGCACCACCCGAGCTTGGTTGGCCTTGCGTGTTCGATCCTCTCGCAATTCACGTGCAAAGGCTATGGTACCGATACTGCCGGCCGGTTTGTTGCCTTTGACCTGCCTGCCGCCGCCTTCGATCCCGACTGCCCTCTTATAGGCAGGAACGTTCCAGAGAAGATCGCGTTCGGCACTCTGTTCTGGGCGATGCATCTCATGAGCGACATGGCGGGGTCTAGTTCAAACCCCGGTAAGGGGACGGGTATTCCCGGCGTCGTGTTATCCCTGCTAAAGGAGCTCTCCTCCCTGCCAGTTTTTCAAGACGTGCAGATTGCCTATAAGGGCGAGGATATTCGCATTCAGCAATGGATCTCAAAGCTGTTTAACGGAACGGCGTTCAAAACCGAGGACGGTAAGCCCATTCGCTTCGACCTTCGGACGGAAGTCGGTCTTCTCGATCAGGCTTTAAGCCAGGTGCCAGCAGTCGTGGCCAACGAGGTTATCGTTCGTTGTCTCTACATGCTTTCAAGGCTCAAGGCCGAGCTAGAACGTTGCGAAGTGAGCAAGGTTTCCGGCTTGCACAAGCTCAAGGCTTCGCATTTCATGCCCTATAACAGCAGGGTTCTCACTCGCATGGTCACGGTTTCGAGCACTTCGTTCGTTTTGGCGAATCTAGCGACGGCGGCGGTCAGGGCGGGTATCGAATGCGAGGGGAACAAGGTCGTGTTCGCCCAGAAGCTCTTCTTGCGAATAAACTACGTTGGAGTTGGACGCCTTGCGTTTGCCCTCCATGCCGACTGGGGCTATATGGCGGAGGAAATGTCCGAGGCTTGGACTGAGCGCGCCAGGCGCCGCCAGGATATCTTCGATGGATTTCACTTTTATAGCCTAGATAGAGAAACGACGAGGATTGCCTTCTCGCTGAAGCTTGCCGCCATCAACTACGACTGCGGGAACGAGAAGAACGAAGTGCGCAAAGGGCAAAAGAGGAGCTGGGCCCGCGCGTGGCAGGATTCGGTCGCGGATGGCCTAGGCATTGATGCAGACGGCTACTTTTTGAGCGAGGAAGATGCGTACGGAGCCCTTGAGGCAATTTCGCGGCGGCGAGGCGGTAAGGTGCGTGCCTTGCTTGTTGCACAGGAGTTGGTTGAGTTTCGCCCCTATTCCCAGATGGGAGATGAAGAGAAGAAGGAATACAAAGGTTTGAAGGAGGGTGGATCTTGGGTTAAACACGAATTTCCCAGGAGACAAGACGCGGTTGATTTGGACGCCATACGTTCTCTCGAGAAACGTTGCGGGACACGCTTCCGCGAGCTTTCAGGTACATTGCCAAAGTTCTTGGTGGGCGGGGTCATTGTCGTGGCGGCGGCCGTAGGCGCAGGAGGGGCGGCCGCGGTACTCGCTCCGGATATTGCTGTTGGTATCTTCGGAGGCTCATTTGCCGGCCTTCACGGGGCTGCGCTTGTCAATGCGAGCCTTGCTGCAGCTGGCGGTGGGGCCTTGGCCGCCGGCGGCATGGGCATGGCCGGTGGCACTGCTTTGATTACGGGCGGCGGCGCCGCGCTTGGTCTATTGGGTTCTGGCGGCGTTGCCTTGGCGGCATCGATGGGGGAGAACTACGCGCAATTCGTGCTAGTCGAATGTTCGAGGCTCCTTGCTTTTCTTGATGTGGCAACTGACCGCTGTCCGCATGAAGGGGCCATTTTGGTGCGGAAGGCGGCCGAGGCCGTGCAGCGTAGCATCGCTGGTGTTGAAGAGGATGTCGAGAAGGAGAACGGAAAGGGGGACCGCAGGGATAGCAGGTTGCTTAAGCAGTTGAAGAAGGGTCTTGGGTATCTGACTTCAACCCTTAAGCGGATCGAGAAGATACAGAAGCACCTTGGTGCCGCCGGCGAGAGCGAGCCGCTCAACAGCTTGCCGGCAACAAGTGATGAATAAGTACATTGCATATTGATGACCCTGGATGACCGCTGATTCAAGTCACCGGGGCTCATTTTGGTTTTAGTGCGGGTGCCCATGCCGGTAAGCCTGCGTTCGATGCCGCTTGTCGAGACCGAATGCAGGGCGCTTGATATCACACGTATAATTGCGCCTGTTTAGCTGTGCGAATGCGTCCCGAAGCTATTTTTGCAGGAGGTTTCGGTATGGGCAAAAGTGACAATGCGAGCGAGTTCCTTGATCTCTATAGAAGGCTCGAGGGGTGCATCCGTGAGCATTATGACGTGCCGGAAAAACACGGTCCTGTAGCTTGGCTTGGCAGAAACCCCGGCAGGGCATTCAAGAATGTTGCCGGGGCTCTCAAATATTGCGCGGAAGTTCGCAACCTGCTCTCGCACCAGGAGAGTGTCGATGGCGATTACGCCGTCGAGCCGAGCGACTCGATGCTGACGCTCCTGCGCAATACGCTTGCGGCGGTCGAGAATCCTCCCAAGGCAATCGACCACGCC
>CAJJYO010000079.1 GCA_905197385.1 uncultured Collinsella sp. | reverse complement strand
TGTCGCGAGCGCTGGCGCCGGAGAGGCACAGAAGGCGCTGGTTGCGCTCGGCGATTGCCTCGCGAACTCGGCGCAGGCGCTCGGCATCGGCGGCGAGCACGTTGTCGGTCTCGTCCAGATAGGAGCGGATCATACCGATGCCGTCGTAGTACTGCGGGTAGCCGTCGTAAAAGTCCGCCTCGGGTGGCTCGATGCCGGCATCCAAGTAGAACTCGTCGCTCATCTGGAAGGTGTGGCGGCCAAAGCGCTCGAAGGCACGGTCCTGGAACGGTCGGATCATGGCAATGGTCTCGCGCGCTAGCTCGGGCTTGTCGCTGTAGGACCAGCTAAAACGGTTCTGATGCTTGGTAAAACCGAGCGGCACAATGCCCAGACTGGTGATTTGCTCGTGCTCCTCGCAAAAGCGCAGGGTCTTTTCCAGCTCCTCGCCGTCGTTCATGCCGGGACACAGCACAATCTGGGCGTGGATCTCGATGCCGGCTGCCATGATGGCCTCGAGCACGTCCATGCCGCGCTGGGCGTTGCGGCCCATCATGCGGCGGCGGACGTCGGGGCTCACGGCGTGGACCGACACGTTCATGGGGCTCATGTTGCGTTGGATGACGTTTTGCACATCTTCGTCGGTGAGGTTGGTCAGCGTGACGAAGTTGCCCTGCAAAAAGCTTAGGCGGTAGTCATCATCGCGGATGTAGAGCGTGGAGCGTCCGCCCTTGGGCAGCATGGTCATAAAGCAGAACACGCAGGCGTTCACGCAGGTACGCATGCCATCGAAGATGGGGCCATCGAACTCCAGACCCCAGTCCTCGCCGGGAAAGCGATCAAGCTCAACGGGGGTGACGGTGCCGTCGCGCGGATCGAAAACCTCCAGCTCGACGGTGTCGTCGTCGGCCTCCCAGAGCCACACGATCATATCGGTCAGCTGTTCGCCGTTGACCGTGAGCACGCGCATGCCCGGCTCGATACCCACATCCCATGCGGGCGATTCGGGACGCACACTCTTTACAAGCGCGCCATCACCCGGCTCGGGGTCGCGGCTGCGCCCGTAATCGGCCACCTCGGCGGCGTATGCGGGTACGGTCTGGTCCATGATTAGCGGCAAAGCTCCTTGATGCGCTCGACGGCGCGCTCGATGTGTTCTTGCGGGGTGGAGGCTCCGGCTGTGATGCCGATGTGGTGAGCGTCGGTAAACCACGCGGCCTGTAGCTCGGAAGCTTCCTCGATATGATGTGTGCGCTCGCAAACATCGGCGCAAATCTGCGCCAGGCGGCGGGTGTTGCCCGAGTTTTTACCGCCCACCACGACCATGCAGTCGCAGCGGTTGGCAAGTGCGGCTGCTGCCTGCTGTCGCTCGCTCGTGGCGGCGCAGATGGTGTTGATCACACGCAGCTCCTGCACGCGCGGGGTGATGGAGGCTACAACCTCGGCCAGGTTCTGCGCGGTTTGGGTGGTCTGCACAACCAGGCCTACCTTGCCTTTGAGCGGCAGCGCGTCCGCATCGGCGGCGCAACTCACGACCTGCGCGTCATCGCCGGCATGGCCCAGGATGCCCTCAACCTCGGGATGGCCCGGCTCGCCCACGACGAGCACGCGATAGCCCTCGCGCACCAGGCGCTCGGCGGCCACGTGGACCTTCTTGACGTAGGGGCAGGTAGCATCGACCACGTCGAGGCCGCGCTCGCGAGCTGCCTCAATCACCTGCGGCACCACACCGTGCGCGCGAATGATCACGGTGCCCGATGCGGCATCGTCCAGGGTGTCGGCCAGACCGACGCCTGCCTCGGCAAGCTCGCGCACCACGATGGGGTTATGGATGAGCGGACCCAGGGTGTGGACCTGAGCGGTCTCCCCCGCCTGCGGGGCGGCCGCCAGGGCCATATCGAGCGCGCGCTGCACGCCGTAGCAGGTGCCGGCGTGGGCAGCGATTTCGATGGTTGGGGCGTCTGCCTTGCCGGACACAGCCTTGGCAGTATTCATGACATCCTCGCCCATGGCTAGAACCTACCCGGGTGCTCGGCGCACAGTTCATCGCGCATGGCGTAGACGCGACTCATGGCTTCGGACTCAAACCATGCCAGGCGCTCCTTGCGCTTTAGCTCGGCCGGAGCGTCGGAAAGCGAGATGGCCTTGCCGGCACGGATCCAGCACTTTTTGGGGCGCATGAGCTTTTTGCCCTTAGGCGTAATGTCGGACCAGCCACAAATGGCGAGCGGGTTGACGGGCGCCTTGCCCATCTGGGCGATGAGCGCGAAGCCGCCGTGGACCTCGGGCTTGATCTCGCGCGAGCGGATGCGCGTGCCCTCGGGGAAGATCAAGACGTCCTCGCCGCGCTGCAGCGCATGCTGGGCGGCGCGCAGGCACTTCATGTCGGCGGTGCCGCGCTCGACGGGAATGCCACCCACGCGGCTAAAGGCCCAGCGCACGATCTTGGACTTGGCAAACTCAGACTTAAAGATGGGGCGAATGCGGCGGCCGCCAAAGAACAGCGCCGTCTCTACGGCCAGGAGCTCGGCCATTGAGGTGTGGTTGCAGATGACCACGCTGCCGCGGCCTTCCTGGCGCTCAAATAACAGATCGGCGTCCTCGACCTTCCAGCGCCACATGAGCTTGGAGAAAGCCCAAAGGATTGCCATGACCACGAAGACGGTGCCGCGGATGAGCGCGGGGAACTCGGCATAGGGGGCGTTGTAGTAATCCTCGGGCGTCTGCTTAAACAGGCGCATGGGTTACCTCCTTTGGTTGATGAGGTCCTCGATAATGCGGACGACCTCATCGATGGTGTGGGCGGTGGAGTCGACGTGCACCGCGTCCTCGGCGGGCACGAGCGGCGCGACCTCGCGGCTGCTATCGAGCTTATCGCGCTGCTTGAGGGCGTCGAGGGTCTCGTCGACCTCGGTCTCGAGCTGTGCGTCGCTGAGCGGCTGGGCGTCGTTTTGGTGGCGCTGCAGCACGCGGCGACGGGCGCGCTCGCGCGGGTCGGCGGTCAGGAAGACTTTGACCTGCGCGTTGGGGAACACGACGGTGCCGATGTCACGACCCTCGGCCACGATATCGCGGTCCTCGGCGGCGCGGCGCTGATGGATGAGCATGGCCGCGCGCACGCCCGGGTAGGCCGAGACCTTGGACACGTTGGCGTCCACCTGCGGGGTGCGGATGGCAGCCGAGGCGTCCTGGCCGTCGATGGTCAGACGCGTGTCCTCGCCGGTGCCGTTAGTAAAGCGAATCTCGATCTGCTCGGCGAGGGCATCAATGGCAGCCTCGTCGTCCAGATCGATGCCGCGGTCGAGTGCGGCGAAGGTGACGGCGCGATACATGGCACCCGTGTCGAGCTTGTTAAAGCCCAGCTGGCGGGCAATCTCCTTGGCGATGGTGGACTTGCCGGAACCGGCGGGGCCGTCGATGGCGACGATCATGCAATGCTTCCTTTCGGTGGTTGACGTGCTGGTATGGGACGCGGACGCTGCGGCTCGGCGGGTTGCCTAGCTCGTGTAGCGCTCGCGGTAGGTGTTGCGCCTGGGCGCGGAGCCGTGGCTGCCGTGGTGACGCGTACGGCTGGCGGGCGTGTCTTGGGGCTTGCCGCCGTTGCGCTTGGAGCTCGCCTGCTTGGGCGGGATGCCGCCGCCTTTGATGATCTGCACCTCGCGGTCGGTGAGCTCGCGCCACGAGCCCTTGGCCACGCCCTCGAGCTCCAGGCCGGCAAAGTTGCAGCGGTGCAGACGGATCACCGGGTGGTGGATCTTGCTCAGCATGCGTTTGACTTGATTCTTGCGGCCCTCGCGGATGATGACCTCGACGGCAGTGGTGCCGGGCTTGACGCCTTGCGGCGCCACTGCCTCGGCCTCGCGCGCGTTAATGACACGGCAGATTGCCGGCTGGCACAGGCCGTCGTCGAGCTCGATGCCACGGCGGAGCGGTTCTAGATCGCGGTCGGTCAGTTGCCCGTCCACGAGTGCCTGGTAGGTCTTATAGACATGCTTGCTGGGGTGCAGCAGGTCCTGCGACAGGTCGCCGTCGGTGGTAAAGAGTAAAAGGCCCGTGGTGTCGCGGTCCAGGCGACCCACCGGGAAAAGTCCCGGAAAGCGGTCGCGCGGGACCAGATCAGCCACGCAAGGGCGCTCCTGCGGGTCGCTCATGGTGGGGAGGTAGCCGGTCGGCTTGTAGAGCATCAGGTACACGGCGCCCTGGTTGAGCTTGACGGGCATGCCGTCGACCTCAATATGATCGCGGTCGACATCGACCTTGGTGCCCAGCTCGGTCGCGACCTGGCCGTTGACGGTCACGCGGTCAGCGGTCATCAGCCGCGGCGGCTCGCCACGCCCGCGCGTGCCAAAAAACGCTGCAGGCGCATGGTGTGCGGATAGACGGGCTGGGCGTCGGTTGCGGGTACTGCGTTGCCCATGGCGCGCGTCTCCCCTACTTCGTTAGTCCTCGTCATGCAATTCCTCCGAGGTCTCGTCGACGACCAGGGTCTCCAAGTCCTCGACCGCCTCAACATCTTCAACATCGGTATCGAGCAGTTCGCGCTCTTCGTCCAGGTCCTCGGCCTGCTCCTCGAGCGTGGACTGAATGCTGCGGCCGCTCAGGCGCTCACGGATAAACTGGCGCGACTGCTCGTCGGGGGCAAACTGCTCCAGATCGGGCAGGTCGCGGGTGGAGCGCAGACCGAACTTTTCCAAGAAGGCGTTGGTCGTGCCGTAAATGATGGCCTGACCGCGCTGGGGGTCACGGCCGAGCTCGCGCACCAGACCCTTGTCCACGAGCGACGCGATGACGCCGTCGGAGTTGACGCCGCGGATGCCCTTGACCACCTCGCGCGTTACGGGCTGGTGGTATGCGATGACGGCCAGGGTTTCGAGCGCCGCCTGGGACAGCTTTTGCGTGTCCCAGCTCAACACATAGGCCTCGACCACGTCGTGGTAGGCGGGGTGCGTGAACAGGCGCCAGCCGCCGGCGACCTCGCGCAGCTGAAAGCCGCGGTTGGCCTCCTCGTACTCAACCTTGAGCTCGGCGAGCAGCGACGCGCATTCGCCGGGGGCGATATCGAGCGCACCGGCCAGCGCGGGCGCACTCACCGGGTCGCTCGACACCAGCAGCAGCGCCTCGAGGGCGCCTTTGAGGCTGTTTGCCTCCAGCGTGGAAAGGGTTGACATGGTTGCGGCTCCTATTCGGTGAGCTCGGGGCCCTCGCCGGGCACATAGGCCTCGGCGCCCTCGACGCGGTTGATGCGGATGGTTCCAAAGATCTCGTCCTGGGTCAGCGTGAGCGAGCCGCGCTTGGCGAGCTCAAGCATAGCTAGGAAGGTGACGACGAGCTGCTCGGTAGTGGCATCGCCGTCCAGTAGCTCGCGGAAGGTGCAGGTTTGGTGCGCCATGGTAAAGCGGTCGACCGAGGCCACCGTCAGGTCGAGCGGCACGCGATGCGGTGCCACGTGCTCGGCCTCCAGCAGGAAGGTCTGGCGCTTGCCGTCCAGGTCGGCGCAGATGACGGCGAGGCCGCGCAGGGTGATGCCGGCCAGGTAGTCGGGCATGAGGCCCAAGAACTCGGGGTCGGGGCCGGCCACACGCGGGTGCATGCGGCTTTCGGCCTGCATGCGGGCACCGAGGGCCGCAGCCGCGCCTTTAAACTGTTTGTAGGCAATCAGGCGTTGGATCAGGACCTCGCGCAAGGCGTCGCCGTCGAGCGTGCTGAGCTCCTCGAGGTCTTCGTCGAACTCGTCATCGTCGTCATCGGCTTTGCGCGGGGCCTCCTGCGGCACCAGAGAGGCAGCCTTGATGTCCAAAAGGGTTGCCGCGACCAGCAAAAAGTCGCTCGCCACGTCAAGGTCCAGCGCCTCGATGCGCTCGGCCTCGGCAAGGTACTGCTCGGCCACCTCGCTGATGGAGATGGCGCCGATATCTACTTTTTGGCGGGTTACCAGCTGCAGCAGCAGGTCGAACGGTCCGCTGTAGACCTGCGTCGACACGCGATACGACATCTTCGACCTCCTTTGACGGCGCCTTCGCGGCGCGGTTTGGGTGCATGTTGCGACCGTTTTGCACGGTCGACCTGTAAGTTTACCTTAGATGCCGGCGATTGCGAAGTTGAGCAGCAGCTCAGCGAGCGGATACACGGTAACGTCGAAATAGCGGCCGATTACGTCGATGCCGGTCCACGTAGGCAGCAGGTACAGCACCAGGATGAGGATGGGCATAGCGTATTGCTGCAGATGGTAGTAGTTGTTGAGCGCCTTGCCCTTGAGGAAGGGCACGATGATCGACGAGCCATCGAGCGGCGGGATCGGGATGAGGTTGAAGAACGCGAGTGACAGGTTGACCACGATAAAGGTGGCGCCGAAGTTCATGATCTGTGACGCCAGGGCAAAGGACATGCTGGTGTAGAGGCTGCCATATGCCAGGCGCATGAGGACCGCGGCAAGACACGCGAGCGCGATGTTCGATGCGGGGCCGGCAACGCTCACCAGGACCTCGTCGCGCTTGGGGTGCTTGAGGTTGTTGAGGTAGACGGGCACGGGCTTGGCGAAGGCGAACACCGGGCCGCCGGCGACAAGCATGAGCAGCGGCAAGATGATGGTGCCAAACGGGTCGATATGGTTGAGCGGGTTAAGCGACACGCGGCCGCGTGATCGGGCCGTCTTATCGCCGAGTGCCCAGGCCGCAGCGGCGTGCGCACTCTCGTGGATCACGATGCCGACGATGACGGCGACGGCGCTCGCGAGCAGGTTCATGATGTAGCTGCTGGACATGGTGCTCCCCTAGCGGACGCGGCGCGAGGCGCGAGCGAGTAGGTAGTCGGCCACAAACAGGATGACGGCCACGATGGCGTAATCCAGGCGGAATACGCCGCCAAAGGGCGAGGTGATGACGCCGTAGCCGGCGATGGCGCTCGGCAGCGCGCGCGAAAGCTCAACGACAAAGCCCACGATCTGCAGCTTGGCGGTAAGGCCGCTAAAGCACAACAACACAGTCATCGCACTCATAAAAATGCCGCAGATGCGACAGGCGATGGCGATGATGCTCATCGCCACGGCAGCGGCCTTACGAGAGTTCACGCGCGGTCTCCTCTTCGATCTGGGTGGAAAGCTCCAGCCATTCGTCCTCGAGCTTGGGCAGCTCTTGCTTAAGGCCGTTATATTCCCCCAGCGCGGCATTGAACTTGTCCTGATCGGCATAAAGCTCTTCGCTGGCCATCAATTCCATAAGCTCGTCATAGCGGGCGCGCTTTTTGTCGAGCTCCGCCTCGATCTTCTTGAGCTGGTTGCGCACACCCTTGAGCTTTTTGTTGAGCGCGGCGCGGGCTTGGGCCTCGGCGCGCTTCTGCTCCTTGGTCTTTTTGCCCTCGGTAGGCTTGGAAG